>CAZSDR010000058.1:0-4900 GCA_964605695.1 uncultured Candidatus Saccharibacteria bacterium
CCATCTTACCTCTCAGGGTGGCTTGGCAACTATGATTGATGAGTTGCCACAAGTCTTTGAGACGATTGTGGTCTTTGATCAGTGTAAGAGTGCCTGTGCGTGGATGGTGGCTTTTTACGATAATGTATATGTAGCCCCAACTGTGCAAAGTCTCGATTTCCACACTGCTGTGACGGGTTGGTGCTACGGAGATCGGCGAGAAGTTCATCTCTCCAAGACTAACGAACTACTAGCCAGATCTTCTTTGCCTCTCAGAGACCATCTGAAGGATTTAGCAAGTGGGGAAGAGGGATGGATATCTGTTCCAGTCGAGTTGTTTCTTGAGTGGTATCCTCATAAACTCTGGGTTGAGGAGGAAAAAATTTGAGGCCGGCATGCTTGCGCACGCCGGCCTTCGTCATTGTTCCCCCTGACATTCATTTATTCCCAGACATTTATTTACAATGAGTTCTATAGTATCGAGGAAAATCTCTTCGAGTGAGTCTTCTACCACTCTATAATAGGCACTTCCTCCTTCGACGACCAATATCGTCACCAGTCCATTCTCGTCGCCTTTGTAGGCGACAACGGAAGAATGTTCACCCTCACTCAGATAGCCGGTAATAACGATGTATCCATCATCTACCGTCACCACGAATAATTCGGTCTCGCTCAACGTTAAACTCAGACGAATCCCATTTCTTCTGACAAGATTCTTGATAATGTCAAATATCGTGACTCGTGGCGGTATGTGATGTCGGTTAAGTGAGGGAGTGAAATCACCTGTGTGAGTCCTCGCGGACACGTGATTGGCTGGTAGGATGGCCATCAAGGTGACCATAAGTATGACAAAGATCTTCCACATTGTTGGCCCTCCTTTCCGGCCAATTGCTACTTCATCTTTAAATGTATTCCAGATTTAGGTAAAAGACAACCAAGACTTCAGTTCGTCTTTCTAACACTGCTTTTGATGTCAAAACGAGGGTTCACCTTCTTGCCGGGATTGAAGATGTCTTTGGGGTCAAATATCTTCTCCAATTTTTCAAAAACAGCAATGGTTTCGGCGTCGAACATTTTGTTTAGATGTGGAGTACGGATGATGCCATCGTTGTGTTCACCACAGAGGTTTCCTCCAAGTTTAACTGCTGTCGTGAAAAACTCCTCGGCAATCTGCGTTACCAAATCAGGCGTGTCGTCTTTGGTGAAATCGATGAGCGGATAGAAGTGTAGGTGTCCATTGCCACCGTGACCATGAACAGCGGCCGTGAGGTTGTATTTACGGAGTAAGGCCTTAATGGCGGCAAAAAATTCCGCTAACCGCTCCGGCGGTACAGCGATGTCTTCAAGAAACGCCGCCGGACGCTTCTTCGGGTCTTGCAGTTTTGAGAGGGTATAACTGGCACGACGGACTTGCCAAAGCATCTCTTTTTCAGATCGACCGCGTACCAGTTTTGCGTGTTCACCGCGATGGAGGCGAAGAGAAGCGAGTACTGAAGCGGTAGAGTCTGGACCGAGAGTTTTTGGATCGAGAGTAACAAGGAGTACGAATTCTGGCAGGCGGCCACCCCAACGCAACAGGTAGGTTTTATACATAGAAAACAGCATGCCAAGATAGGCGAAGGCACCCAAACGATCATGGAAAAACTGAGGGTTCTTGAGCGCCAAATCGAAGGTAAAGCCGTCAAATAATTCGATATTGATAGGCTTGTAGCGCAAGGCTCCTTGGATGACGTGACCTGCGTCCTCCAATTTAAAAATGGGAACGGCTATCAGCGAAGTGTCTGTCTTAATCGGTGAGGTTTTGAGAGTGATGGAAGTAATGATCCCGATCGTTCCCTGACTACCAGAAATAAGTCTGGTCATATCGAGCATTCCGCGACCTTTTTTGAAATCAGCCACACTGGTATCGAGCATGTCCCAAAGAGCGTAGCCGGCTGTATTTTTGCTGGTCTTTGGTTCACTCTTTTTTATCAACGCTTCATTTTTTTCTAATAGAGAAAACACGTCTCGCAGAATCTTTCCGTAGGTGTCTTTTACTTGTGAGCGCGCTTTGTATTCACCGTAATTGAGCGGGGTGATGGTGTAGCTTTCGCCGTCATGGAGAACTACATCAAGTGAGGCGACCCAGCTCGCAGTGTGTCCGAAGCGCAAGGAGTCAGGACCGGCGGCGTTATTTGCGACTGCACCACCAATCGAACAAATGTCCTTGCTGGCAGGAAAAGAGGGAAGATAGACACCTTCTTTTTTAAGAACACTTTCGACGTCACGCCACATCGCGCCCGGCTCTACCGTAATCGTGACGCCAGTGCGTCCACGCTCCGGCCGTCCGATATGGTGCATATGAGCTCTCACATCGACAATAATCGAATCGGTTAAGGAACCGCCGCCAAGACCGGTGCCGGCCGCACGCGCTGTTAGGGAGAGAGGTACAGAGGTTTTACTTTTTTCAGACAAGAGCTTCACCGCCAATTCTATGTCTTTGCCGTCTTTAGGTTGAATAACCACTTGCGGTTTGATACTGAAAATACTTTCATCAGTCGAGTAGCTACGCAATACGTCTTCATCAAAACAAATGCCACCGCGAAAGCCGCCGGTGTGGAGTAGTTTTTTAATGTCGGCGGCAGAGAGAGGAAGTTTTTTGGTAACAGTTTTTCTTTTAGTGGTCGCACGTCGCACCACTTTTTTCTTAGCTGGCACAGCGGCACTTTTCTTAGGTGTCGCTTTAGAAGCTGTGGAAGAACGTGTTGCCATATCACAATAAAGTATACAAGAGTGTGTATGAACACATTTGCAATTACTCACAACTATGAATATGAAAAATAAAAAAGATCAGCCCGCGCACAGGGTGCGCGGGCGGAACGAGATCAAGCAAGAACCAGATCACCGAGACCGGATGATTGGCCGCTTCCAATTCGACGGTAGATAGGCGCCTCTCTCGTTGTTTTCGGGCTTCGTGGAATCCTTTTGGTTGATTGTTCAATTAGTCCTTGAGCGACGAGTTCGGATAGGGCTGTATAGAGACTTGCGTCAGATATAGTATCGACTGATGTTAAGTTGTGTTTTCGTTGTAATGCACTCCGGATCTCATGGACGCGCACCCAGCGGTTACTTATAACTGTGTACACCTGTTCAGCAGTCGGCACAAGATCGCTCATTAGAATCATCCTCCTTTGGAGTCGACTGAGGTGTTTTATCTATCGCGTACTATACAAGTATTTTTCGTGAAGTCAATTTGAGGTACATACATGGTATCCTTGTCCGATATGCAGCAAGCGACCGCTCTGACGATTCTCAAAACCGGAGCTAATGTGTTTTTAACGGGCGAACCGGGAAGCGGAAAAACCTTCGTGGTCAACGAATACATTGCTTGGCTTGAAGCGTGCGGAATCTCGGTGGCAGTCACGGCTTCGACCGGTATTGCGGCCACTCACATTGGTGGGATGACCATTCATGCATGGAGTGGCATTGGTGCTCGCGATACCCTCACGCATCGTGACCTCGATGCGATTGCCAGTCGCGAGCCGGTCGTGAAGCGAGTAAAGAAAGCCAAGGTGCTTATCATAGACGAAATTTCTATGCTCGACGGCAAACTGCTCGATATGATAAACGCTGTTACTAAAACGATTCGTCAGAGCGCCGATGCCTTTGGTGGCTTGCAGATAATCGTAGTCGGTGACTTCTTCCAGTTGCCTCCGGTCACCAGAGGGGGAGACATAATGCGTTACGCGTTTGAAAGTCGCGCTTGGGAAGATGCACGATTTCTAACTTGCTATCTTTCCGAACAGCATCGGCAAGAGGATGAACTTTTTCTCGGTTTACTTAATTCGATTCGTCGCAACGAAATCGAGGATGATCATTTCACACTCCTCAAAGAGCAGACTGATATCGGTTACGAAAACATCGAACCGACGCGACTGTATACGCACAATGCTGATGTGGATACGGTCAATGCCGGAAAGCTCAAAGAGCTTTCCGGCCGCGTCACCTCATACGCCATGCAGGAGCGGGGGAGTAAGGTTGTGCGGGAAGCCTTGATAAAAAGTTGTCTCTCACCACAGACGCTCGAACTCAAAGTCGATGCGATGGTGATGTGTACCAAAAATAATTTCGAAGCCGGTTACGTGAACGGCACGCTTGGTCGCGTGGTTTCCTTTGAAGGTATGGAAGGCTATCCGGTAATTGAGACAGCGGAAGGAAAGACGATCACTATGAAGCCAGTGTCGTGGAGTGTGGCGGAAGAAAATAAAGTTTTGGCTGAAGTAACACAAGTACCCCTTCGACTCGCCTGGGCGATTACGGTCCATAAAAGCCAAGGGATGTCACTTGATGCGGCTGAGATCGATCTCTCTCGCGCCTTTGTGTATGGGCAGGGGTACGTAGCGCTTTCTCGTGTACGATCTCTTGCTGGTCTGAAGATGCTGGGGATGAATCCGACCGCACTCAATGTTGATCCAAAGATAGTGGCGATGGATGAAAAATTTAAGACGGCCGCCAGTGACGCCGAGGCCGCTTTTATGGCCATGGAAGACGAAGAAATCACCCTCATGCACCAGCAGTTTGTGAATGCTTCTGGAGGTAAACTTCCGACTGGACCAATTGAGAAAAAAACCAAAGGATACGAACGAGTCAAAAAAGAAAGTACGCTAGAAACCACCTTAGCACTTCTTAAAGCAGGGAAGAATGTGTCCGAAATTGCTAAAGAACGAAATATGGCTCAATCGACCATTTGGACGCACTTAGAGAAGCTGGCGGAAGAGAAGCTCATTCAAGCCTCCGATATCGCTCATATGGCGTCAGGTAAAGAGTGGCAAAAGCTCTACGAAGAGGTCCTCAAAGCAATTTCTACACACGGCGACGAAAAACTAAAACCGCTTTTTGAAGCCACCGGAGAGGTTTTTGACTACGATCAAATCAGGGCGGC
>CAZSDR010000059.1:0-4841 GCA_964605695.1 uncultured Candidatus Saccharibacteria bacterium
ACGAGGGCTTTGTGTTGCAATAAGCCGGATTCTGTCCCCAGCCCCACTTTTTCTTCACTTATTCATTCAAACGAAGAAAAAGTGGGGCTGGGCGTGTCCGGACTTTCCTCCCCCTTACCGTATGAACGGCAGAGGGCGACCATCTGCAAGTTCCATTATGCCACACAAAACATATACAAGCAAGGTAGACCGATTTTGGGCCGTATTTTTATACTTCCCCACAACATGATTGACAAAGAAGTCAGAATATGCTAGGATGTATAGACCATCAACAACAAAGGAGTGGTGGATGGATAAGTTCTTCGCGTTCCTGAGATACATGGCGCTTTTCTTCTGCGGCATCGGCGCGCGGCGCGCGTCGATCCGCCAGCTCTCGGCCGGCGACTACACCTTGGACGGCGGTGCCCGCTCGGCATCGCGGTCGTCGATGCACTCGAAGCGGCGGGCGGACGACCCGAGGAGGTGGCGGCGCTTCGGCGCCGGCACCAGGGCCTTCTGGGCCGAGCGGCGGAGCTATCTGTCGCCCGAGCAGTTCTGGAAGCGCGGCGGGCATCGCGGCCGCCTGGCGCTGGCCTGATCGTCGTCGATCGGCGGCGGCCTAGCCTAGGACGGTTACGCGAAGCGTGACGCTCTAGGCAGGTCCGCCCAAACTGCCCGAGTTCCTCGGGCGAGTAGAGGAGGGGCGTAATGCTCCAGCGTTCGTCGGCCACGACGGCACGGCTGGCTCGAGGCGCCAGCACGGCCCGATAACCGGCACAAGGGAGGTTCACATGCGAATTCGAGACGGGCCGAGCGGACCTTAAACCCGCGAAGACCATATCGGTCACGGAGGACCCCGGTCCTGTGAGATCCCTCATCAGTGGGATTTCGCGCCCAGGTAGGCGCCAGCAACCATCCGCCTTGACCGGCAAGCAAGCCCTCGTAGTTACTATCGCGCACGCGCGAGAAAACTACGAGGGCTTTTCTTTTTTATATTTTCTTATTGACACTCCCCACTTCGAGCTATATGGTAGCGAGGAAAAGTTCTTGGAGGAAGAGGAGATGTCAAAAGCGACGGATGAGAGAGGTCTTCTCATAAATTCTTTTACAAAGCCCGACCAATTGCTGGAACTGTATATAGGCGAGGTTTACTTCACTTCTTCAATTAAAGAAGTTCCGTTGGGGTGTGCCTGCGGATTAACCACCATGCTGATCAGCGACCTAGCAAAAACGGTCGATGGTATCACTTTTAACAATCCAAAGATTCCTTTGATTAGGATTACTTGGTTTAAAGTTGACGCACAAAAGAGTGAGAGGTTCGAAAAGAATCCACCCTATATTTTTATAAGAAATAAGGGGTCTAAAGGTATTAGCCTGGGTAGTCTTATGGATCCCAAACTCGCAATCACTGTCAACAGCCTTAAAATTATGGGGGACCTGGAGAGCGGACCGTAAGGTCCGCTACTTTTTTAATAATATCTCGGCAAGCCGACTCTTTCTTTTTCAATTTCAATATCAGCAAAGCGCTCGGCCTGAGCCACTAAAATACTTCCCTGCTTAACCGATTCCAAGACCGCCAAAAAGCCCACAATCACATTGACTCGCTCAGACGGATTGTCTATGAGTTCACTGAAGCGCAATTTAATCTGTCGCTCGATTCGTTCATGCAGGCGCGTGATCATTTGCTCAAGCGAGATGGTCTTCTTCACCTGCACCTTCGGTTTGACTTCAGTTATCGGCAGACCGTTAAGGACGTCACCGATGGCGGCGCGAAGCGCCGCCATCGTGGTGTATTGATCGGTAACAAACAGAGGCTCGCGCGCCGGTGCATACTGCCGACTATGCATCATCGAGTTGCCAAAACGCTCTCCCACCACCAAGCCGGCATTGCGAAATATTTGATACAGACGCAGGCGGGCTTCCAGATTATCAATCGAAGCCTCTTCCTCAGTCGTCAGCTCCAGTATCGGCAGTAGAGATTTGGATTTTATTAAAAGTAACGTGGCGGCCAACTGCACAAACTGAGTCGTGCCCGGCAAAGACCGTTCTTGCATCTCACTAACATGCCTAATGTATTCATCGGTCACCTCCGCCAGAGAAATGTCGTTTATGAGCAGTTTGCGTCCCTCAACCAATTCCAAAAGCAATTCCAAAGGCCCCTCAAAAACCTCAGTTTTTACCGAAAAACCCGGCGCCGTCAGCGTTTTTTCCATAGGACAATTCTAGCACGCACCACACTTATTTTTGTTCCGGATAAAAATACCCTTCCTCTTCCATCACGTCATGCAACACATCACAAAAATGTTTGATGTAGGGATATTGATTAATATATTTTACTTTGACTTCACGAGAGCTTGTAACTGTGAGCTGTAATTCATGCTGAGTTTGCTTACCTAGTTCAGTATATGAATGCACAAGCGGTTCGCACTTATCAATCGCTTTCACAAAGCGAGCTTCAGGAGTTTCCCAATTATCATATTCGTTCAGTACGTCAGTTATAAAAGACTTGAGATGTGATGGTGACTTGTCGACCACCACAGCACTTGCTTCACGTTCCTTAAGGCGATCAGTATCAGTCTTTCTAACCGCTGGTATATCACCAGTTTCAACCTCTGAAATGTCGTGCCAGGTAATGAGTTCTGCAATCCGCACTTTGTTCCAAGAACCCTCAGGATCCTCAAGGGGAAGGAAATACTGCGCTAATACATGCATACCGTACACATGTTCAGCGACTGATTCCGTGTAATCCTCATCGTGACGTGATTGCCCATACCTAATTTCGTGTTTCAAACCGTACAGGTACTGTAACTTGACCACTTCTTCGAGAACTTTCTCTTTGGTCAACTCTTCAAGCTTCATAGGCTACTCCTCATCTTCCTTACTTAACAAAGTGTCGATACGATTCATGTCGCGCGGGAAGAGAGTGGCTTCTTTGACGTTATTAAGACCAAGGAATTTTTGGGTTAATCGCTCAAGACCCATACCCCAACCGCCGTGTGGCGGTATACCGTATTTGAAAGCCTGCAGGTAGAAAGAGAAGTTTTCCGGATTCAATCCTTTAAGTTTCGCTCCTGCCACTAAATCGTCATATTGGTGACGACGCTGACCGCCGGTAGTAATCTCAACACCACGGAAGAGCAAGTCAAAGCTTTTAGTAAACCCGGGATCTTCTTCATCTTCGCGAGTATAAAACGGACGTTTACTAACTGGATAGTGCGTAATAAAGATAAAATCACTGCCAAGCTCAGAGTGAGCATACTCAGAAAGCCAGCGTTCATCCTCCGGTTCCAAATCTGGTTCACTGGTTTTGTCCGCACCAGTTTTTTCTTTAATAAGCGCTTGTGCTTCACGAAGCTTCATGTGTGGAAACAGATCACCTTCCGGCACCACCGGCAATGTAGCACCGAGCGTGGTGAATTCTTGAGCACAGTGATCCTGTAAGTGATTTACGATATAACGTAACAACGCTGTCTCCATTTTCATCACATCCACATGATCCGTAATAAAACCGAACTCAACATCAAGCGAGGTATATTCATTTAGATGGCGTGTCGTCGCATGCTTTTCGGCTCGGAAGACATTACCGGTAGTAAAAACACGTTCGTAGACCCCCACCATAATCTGTTTATACAACTGCGGACTGGTAGCGAGATGGGCTGTTTTTTCGTACAGATATTTAACTTCGAAAACCTCACCCGTACCTTCAGCATCATCACCAATTATTTTCGGTGCCTGAAATTCAACGAACCCCTGCCCCGCTAGAAATTCACGATATGCTTTGATGATCTCGCTTTGGACTTTAAAAATTGCTCGCTCGCGCGGACGGCGAAGAGTTAGTGGACGATAATCAAAAAGAGTATCTAGGTTTAGGTCAGCCTCCATATCAAACGGAAGTGACTGGGCTTCATTCAATATCTCAATAGCGGTGATCTCGAGCTCAATGTCGCCATTATCAACCTTGTTATTGATCATTTTTTCCGGGCGCTGATTGACCACCCCCGTTACCGCCACCACGTATTCTTGTTTGAGTGTTTGTGCGATTTCCAAAACCTCAGGCTTGCCAAACACCACCCCCTGCACTCTTCCTGAACGATCACGAAAATCGAAGAAAGCCATTTTGCCTTGATTGCGAGCTACCTCAACAGAACCGTTTATGGTGACGGTTTGCCCGATGTTGTTTTTGAGATCTGAAATAAGAATACGTGTCATATGGTAATACCGATAACGCTACGCACTTGCGCGAGCGTCGCGCCGGAAACACTCCTCGCTTTTTCAAGGCCATCTTTGAGGACACCCTTGATCGTTTCGTCGGTGATCGAAGCGCGACGCTCGCGCATCGGCGCAACAAATGCCTCTATATCTTCGAGCAAGGCGTCTTTAAGAGCTTTGTACTGACCTTTATTCGAGTCGTAGAGCGGCCGGAGCACGTCCTCGTCCTTGAAGAGACTGTGGATAGCGTACACGTGCTCCGGCCGCTCCCCCGCCGAGTCGGTCACGATGCTCATCACTGCTTTCTCTATCTCTTCGTGGGTGCCAAAAAGCGGAATGGTGTTTTTATAGCTCTTGCTCATTTTCTGACCGTCAGTTCCCGGCACCACCCCTACCGACTTTTGAATCAACTCTTTTGGCTCTTTTAAAGTTTCTCCGTACGCATTATTAAACTTAGCGGCTGCCTCGCGTGCATACTCGACGTGCTGACGCTGATCCTCACCAACCGGCACCACGTCGGCATTATAAAGAAGAATGTCGGCCGCCATCAGCATTGGGTACGTAAATAATCCCGCATTGGCTTCAAGGCCTTTGGCAACTTTGTCTTTATAAGCGTGCGACAATTCAAGAAACTTCACACTCACCAAACAATT
>CAZSDR010000060.1:0-4834 GCA_964605695.1 uncultured Candidatus Saccharibacteria bacterium
CAAATTTTGCACCAATTCGATTGGCTAACCCTGGTCGACTATCTGATTCATGTATCACGATCGGAATGCGCAGAAAAAATCCAGCCAGCACCACCGGTACACTGGTATATCCACCCTTACTGAAAATAACGTCAGGATAAAGTATAAATAGCCGATACAAAGAGACGAAAAATCCACCCGCCACCTTGAACAGATCGCTAAAGTTTTGCAAAGAAAAATAACGCCGCCACTTCCCTGCTGGTACCGACACGAAGCGAATGTCGAGTCGATCAAGTTCACTTTGATTATATGGCTCAGGACCAATATAGAATAATTCCAAACTGCCACCGACAGCGCGTGTTTTGAGACGTTCAGCCACAGCGATGAGTGGATAAAAGTGTCCACCCGTTCCCCCACCTACCAAAACAATCCTTTTCATAATGTGTTATCTGTGAATGATATCACGTATAGAGGCCTTTTTTCTGATGCCGGGACACATTGAGTACGATACCGACCATCGCCAAAGTCGCCAACAAGGCAGTGCCGCCATGACTAATAAACGGTAGTGGTAAGCCCATCATCGGCGCCAAAGCCAGCATAGAAGCGATATTTAAAAAGGCTTGGGTGACTATCAGTGTGATGAAGCCAACCACGAGTAACATGCCGAATAAATCCGGAGAATGCGAGGCGATACGATAGCCGCGAAAGGTGAAAAACGAAAACAACAGGATCAAAAGACAGCCGCCGATAAAGCCAAACTCTTCGGCGTAGACAGCAAAGATGGAGTCTCCGATCGGCTCAGGTAGGTACTGAAATTTCTGAATACTCTGTCCGAAACCGCGTCCAGCAACACCGCCTGTCCCCACCGCGATCAAAGATTGCCTCACCTGCCAACTCTGCCCTTGCGGATCAATCGTTGGATCCAAAAAAGTCATGACACGACTCATAACGTAATCTTTCGACAGCGCTAACACGAGCAAAATTGCCAAACCGGCCAACACGAGAAAAAACATGTCTCTAAACCGAGCTCCAGCCACCATAAACATAGCGAAACCGGAAATCGCCATCAACATAAACGTGTCAGTATCCGGCTGAAGTAAGATGATGACCCCCACGATCGCTGTCACGGCTGAAAAAGGAATGATGCCGTGCCAGGCACTGCCAATATGCTTCTGAAGACCAGACAGCAAAGTGGCCATGTAAATAACGTATGCGATCTTCAAAAATTCAGATGGTTGGAAAGTGAAACCGCCAAGATCAACCCAGCGCGTAGCGCCACCATGAGAAAATCCAAGCCCTGGCACAAACACTAAAAGAGTCAACACGCATCCTAAAATAAAAATATAAATCGCAAATTGCCGCCAAAATCGGTAATGAATCTGACTCGTGATAAACATGGCCAAACTGCCGCCAATGAGACCAAACATCAATTGACTAAAAGCGACCGAGGAAAACCGCGCTCCTTCGCGAGCCAGTAAACCGAGTGAAGCGGAAGAAAATATAAAAAAACCAATTACGATCAGCGTAATAACTATGAAAAGTAAGGTCTTGTCTACGCTTTTACCCATGTTTTAGATTATTCCGGCTAGCGCAATACCAACGATTGCGCAGACGATACTGATAATCCAATACCGCATGGTCACTTTATACGATGGCCAACCAATAGCCTCAAAATGATGATGAAGAGGCGCAATACGGAATAATTTTTCACCATATATCTTGCGCCAACTAAGCTGAAGTATGTTTGAACCGACAGTAGCAATCAGTGGAACACCTATGATCAACAGAAGAAAGATGCCATGACCATCACCCAGATTATCAGTTGCAAGTACGATTACAGCGAGTGTGAGCGTGAGAGCCATACTACCCGTTTCTGTCATCCAAAAGCGGGCGGGCGGAATATTGAACCACAAGAATGCCAGTATTGCGCCAGCAATCGTGGCACATAAAGCGGCGAGGTCATACTGTGACTGAACCATCGCTACGCCAGCATAGGCGGAAAAGATTGATGCGAAGACACCGCCGGAAAGACCATCGATACCATCAATCACTCCACTGGCATAAATCGCATTAGCTAACAGAATGAAAAACGGAATAATAAAAATACCAACAAAAAGCGCACCGCCAAACGGCACTCCAATTGAATCCACTCCCAATTTGTAATAGAACCAGGCACCAATTGCAGTCGCCACAAAGGTAATGAGCGTAATCCGAGTTCGTAGACGAATGCCGGCCCCTCCATGACGTACGTCATAATAATCATTCAAAAAGCCAACTACGGCACCGAAGGCGAGAGCTGAAAGCGGTATCCATGTCTGTGAGCGACTAAAAAACGCTAGGTCGCTGAAGATGCTCTGAGGAAACAGTTTTTCAAGACCAAACAACAAAAAGACGGTTAGAAATACACTCGACCAGATCACGATGCCGCCCATGCGCGGAGTTGAGGTTTCGGTACCGGCTCGAGTCTCTCCGTTCGTACGTAATTTTTCAAATTCAACGGCCGGCGCGCCATATAAAGACACTTTTCCCACCTGCTTTTTCCAAACTTCGTATGTATAGAGATAATGCGTCACCAATGGCGTGATAAGAATGCCAACGAAAAAGGCCATCGCGGTTGGAAAGAATACTTTGATAAGAATGAGAGTTTCCATACTGTTACATAACGCTTTTACAATCCACTAACCTGTCTTGTAGTTGCTTCCACAAGCTTCATAACATCTTCAAAACGACCCGAGCGAGAAGATCCCAGAACAACCACCACGATCGGTCGGTTGAGACCGGCATCGAAAGCGACAACCAGATTCCCGCCAGCTAAATCAGTATAGCCTGTCTTGGAACCGATCAGACCGGGTATGCGGTCGATGTAATAGTTTGTATTATGAGCATCAACAAAGGTTCCCTCTTCGGTAAAGAAGCGGGCTTCAGAGGTTCGGGTGGACTCGAGTATGGATGGTTGGTTTTCAATTATATATTCCATCAACAAGGCCACATCTTCGGCAGACCCATACGCACCCGCTTCGGTTTGTGATATATCAAGGCCGGTTGGATTTTTGAAACTGGTGTGCCACAGACCAAGCTCGTCGGCTCGCACATTCATGGCGGCCACAAACGTATCAAGACCCCGATCAGAAGCCAATTCTCCACCGGCAGCTAGAGCCAACGCGTGAGCGCCGTCATTTGCTGAAGCGAGCATGATGAGGTCACTCAAAACACTGGCGGAAAAACTCTGCCCGACCGCCAGACCTGAAGCACTCTCCTGGTTGGCTGACTCCCCCGCTATAACCACTGACGCATTTCCACTTAAGAGTTCATGTGCGACCAAAGCCGTCATCAGTTTCGTTATCGATGCCAACGGCTGTTCGGTCGCTTCATTCTTTTTATACAACGCACGCTGACTCGTCACATCCCATACAAAGGCGGATCTTGCTTCCAGAGTAATTCCGTCAAAGGCAGCTGTTCCTTCCCTGAAATTTCCTCCCTCTTTGTTATCAACTGTCTCCATGACAGAATCAGTCGCGTGAGCAAATAAATATGAATACGCTTTCGGTATAAAAGAACCTCCGACCAGCCCGAGTAATATGACCAACAGTATGATAAGCGGCTCCTTGATTGGAAGTCGTGGTGACGGATGTAACGGGTCGAATACATCGCCTTCGCTCACTGGCGTGTGATTTTGTTCATTGTCATTCATACAGATTCTGTCTGCTCTTTCACTTCGGCATCAAACTTTTCAAGAGTATCGAGCACTTGCGCATAATCCGGCAACTCATTCTTCTGCGACAAGCCCAAGTGGGACAACAACGCCGGTGTAACCGAGAACACATTCTGTCTCCCCTCTTGATCACGAGCAACCAAACCGCGAGTCATTAAATTGCGCAATATAAAAGATGAATTAACTCCCCGAATCCGATCGATATCAGTGCGTGATATCGGACCGCGATACAAAACAATCGCCAGCGTTTCCGCTCCGGCCTTGCCAATATCGCGCCGCAATTCATCACGACGCATGCCGTCTATAAGTTCATCCAATTCAGGCGCGGTCACCAGCTCAAGCTCCGTTTCGGTCATAACAAGGCGCGTGGCACCGCCCAAAAGACGCTCTTTGAGCGTCTCGCCAGCGTCACGCACTGCTTCCTCTTGTATCGAAAAAAGCTTTGCTAACGCGCTTATCTTCATCGGGGCGGCCCTGTAAAACAGCACCCCTTCAATCTGGGCATCAAGATTCATAGGGTTATTTTAGCATGCCTGATTCCGAAAAAACCTATTCATTGGTGTTTGGAAGACGGTGACTTGCCAAAAACTATTAAATGTGTTTTTATTTTACGTAGACGAACTTCTCCTAAAAGGAAGAGAGCAATGCGTATTCTGCTAATCGTAGGTAACCCGACAACGTCGAAAACCATCGAATTGACGCTCCGAAACGCCAACATGCAGGTCTACGCGACGGATCTGGGCGAAGAAGGTATCGAACTCGCCAAGCTGTACGAATACGATCTGATTTTGCTCGATCTCAACCTGCCTGATATGCACGGACATGACGTGCTGCGCGAACTGCGCCGCGCCAAGATCAAGACACCGATCTTGATCCTCACTACTTATGGTAGCGAGGAACTGAAACTTCAGAGCTTCCAGTTCGGCGCCAACAGCCATATGACCATGGCCCAACCGTTTAATCGAAAGGAACTGATCGAGCACATTCGCAGGATCGTGCGCCACTCCAAGGGATCGGCGGCCGAGGATACGCACTGAGGCTGTGATGATTCCACAAACTGGCGAGTCCCGCAAAGGGCTCGCCTAATTTTTTCAACCACTGTGCACTAGAAGTGCACAGATTTTTGTTATTGCTGACTGAAGT
>CAZSDR010000061.1:0-4808 GCA_964605695.1 uncultured Candidatus Saccharibacteria bacterium
GCTTAATATAACAATCGAAATTGATGTCCTCGACGAGCTCGAAGGACAAACGCGTTGAGTAGAAATTGCCGCTCTGGTCGGGAGAGGGCATATGTCTGGCCCCGGATTCACCGTTTTGAGTGAGCCTCGGGATATTATTAGCGATGAAGACTACAGCGACCAAGAAGATGCAGAAGAAGTCCTCAACGCTGTCCACGACAGAGCTTAATCGATTCGCTCGCGCCATTGCGTGGGCAATCGACCAGATTCATCATGATCAAATTCACACCAGACGTTTGCCCGTGCTGCACCCAGACGACAAACTACCTCCTCGCCATTGATCGCGGGACGGTTAATATCGTCAAGAAGATTGCACTTTTTATTGGCAGTAAAGGAATCAACATCGTGCATCCCCGTAATGAAATGGAGGGGCACGGTATGACTTCGAACGAAGTTGGCAATCTCACCCGCGCGCGGGCTCACGGCCTCATTGCGGCCGTTCCCGGCAATCCCGGTAATTACTGTCTCACTACCAAGGGTGCTGAGTTTTTGAAGGGTGCAATCGTACCTCAATTCGCTATCCGAGATAAAGTCAGCGGACGCACGACCGGCTACTACGACGAGGGCAGGGCATTGGTTTCGGTTCATGATTTCGACCAGAGCGATGAGTACTGGGAAGGAATCGGTTACGATATTGTCGCGGGCCGTGTGGTCACCCCTGACGATCTTACAACTAGCGAGCCACAAACATTATTCCAATGAAACAATTAATCACTAAGTATAAATGCGACGGATGTTTGAAGGACATCACCCGCAAGCGCCATATGGTGATTGCACTGTCGCATCTTTCTGGGTTCTTTAACCCGCCGTTTACAGCACTCTACCCAGACGAGCAATTGTTCCGCGGTCGGCCTGATATTCGGCTCTGTTCGTTTGCCTGTGCCGGTCCTGCGCTTGAGCGGCTGCATTCTGACTGCAAGAAGGAGGATTCACGATTGCTTGATTTCAAAATTGATCAGATGGTTTATAATATACCTATTAAACGCCATGCCTAACGATACATTCACCGAGGGTCGTCTGAGCGTCCTAAAAGAATTCGATCAGATGTGCCGTGCTGATGCATTTATTGGTTTTACTGACGCAGAGTGGCAGGCGGTAAAAAAGTTTTTCAAATTTAACAAGGAAATTAGTGGTTGGGACAAATAACTATGAGCCTCATCGGAATCATCATCACTGTTGCCGTCATCGCTTTCGTTCTACTCACGGTCTTCTTTTACTTCTGGATGGATACGCTTTTGTATCCTCTGCCCTACAAGTGCCGCCGGTGCAAGGACACCGGCTGGATTAAAGGAAAACTTCGTACTGTCTATGACGAGAACGGTGACCGGTGGTATCACCAAGGATACAATCCGTGCAAGAAGTGTCAGCCTCAGTTTAATAGTTTTCCTTTTGAAAATGGGGTATAATTAAATACAAATGTTTCGCCTATGGCACTCTTTGCATTCGTCTACTTCTTCGTCATCTGGCTGAAGATTGATCACGATGCGAAGAAGGACGCTAAAAATGTTCACCCTAAATAAAAAGGAGGTATTCTAAAATCTTTTAAGCAGTAGGATTGGCAATCAAAATTCAATGCCTCTAAAAACTGAAAAACCCGTCCTGAGTGACATTGATCCGTCTCCTTGAAAATCCACAATGCTTCAATCTCCAAGATGAAGCCAAGCCCCCTTACAAGGGGCTTTTATTTGTAAAAACTTATTGGTACATATAAGTTATTAGGCAATTTCTTGTCAAGTTTTTTCTGTTTCACTTTGGTATTTCTATGTCAAGGAAGTATTTTTAAGCATTTTTTCCCTTATATACCAAGCTATTTTTCCTTTCAGTCATTGATTTCATAAGAACATGAAAACTTGATTTAGTAAAATGTATGTAGGTGAAGCACTTTAGACTTCACCGCAATTCTTTAACAACATGAAAACAAAACTAGAAGCGCTTCGAGTCCTCGAAGAGTGCGACCATCTTTTCCTTTCAAAGGAGGGAGTGCTCGAGATTACCAAGCCGTTCGGATTCTCTGGCAGGACATACACAGCCAAAGCGAACCCAGAAGAATTCAAAGGCCTCACCCTGCCAGACGGATTAACTAGCATGGAAGGCCAGGACGCCCACAAGGTCGCCATGCAGATATGCGACCATCTGAAATTGAAGTACCCAGAGATGTACGGCATGGGGAGCCAGCTTCGAGCTTGCTGCCATGCCATCTGGCAATTCTTAAAAAGAGAATAATCCAAAAACAAAAGCCCCTTGTAAGGGGGCTTTTGTTTTGATATAATTAAAAGAAACCCACCCATGAAAATCTACACCGAGCGTAATGCCGGAATCTATTTCGCCGTCATTTTCGCAATCTACGTCATTCTTATCTCATTCCTCTAAAGTAACTGCACCCTCCCCGGGTGCTTTTTACTTCTCGATCAGTTTCATCAGCTGTTCGGCCACGGCTTTCGATATGAGCTTCTTCTCTAAGTATTCGGCGTAGAGCGCCTTCTTCTCCTCTTTCGTTTTTAGACTGTTTAGTTTGTCGGCGATGAATTTCGCACGCTCTCCATTTTCTACACCTAACTGTAGTACCAGTCGGTCGGTATAGGTTAGCCCCCGTTTTTCTTCTTCAATAATTGAGAGTACTTGCTTAGCTACGGCTGGGTCAGCTTTGATCAGTTCGTCGAATCGCACCTTTGCCTCCTCCTTCGGGATGTTCTTCAATTGTTGGTATGCGTCCTCGGCCCGTTGTTTTACAGTGAACCGTTCTCGGCTCTGCTCGCTTAGTATCTTTTTGATGCTTTCATAGTCACTCGAGCCCTGTCCCACTTCTTCTTCGTCGCGCTCGCGGAGGAACCTCGATACAAATGGTATTTCCTTTACCTGCAAGTCATCACCGGAGGTCAGGCTCTTTACCGTATTGGTTGTTTTTGATATCGCACGTCCGGCACCGCCAATAATCTGCTCGTAGGCGTAGCTTATGTCAGCAGGTGATACTTCAATGCCGATACCAGAGAGCCCTTTCGAGAATGCGATTGCGGTTCGGCCGGTTGCTTTTTCTTTTAGGCTTTCGAAGTATTGGATTGATGGAGGAGCGTTTTTATCCCAGTCGGGTCTAATCGGGCCGCCATGCCATGCCTTGTTACGGCCTATTTCGATCGGGATGTCGAGCACAGTCGGAGTGATGGCTGATATCAGGTCGGTACCACCGATCGGATTGTATGCGTTCATGGCACTACCGAGGAACCCACTCATGATCTCGCTTGCCTTGGAGGTGTGCCCGGTGATGCCGTCGTAGCCGAAGTCCATCATCACCTTGATTGGCTTGATGCCCCACGACACTGGTACCGATATGTACCGCACGCCCTCGCCGTCCTTGTTCGGCATGACCACTGTCAATGAGTTTAAGCGGTCCCATGTGGTCACCTTGTCTCGCCACTCGGGGTCCAGCCGGTCATTCCATTCTGAGACTGCCCATACTGCTGCGCCGACGGTTCCTACCACTGCGGCTGCTACCTTCGGATTCTTCATCGCCCGGAGCATTTTCTTCGAGCCTTGGATTGATGCGTTTGAGAACATCCACAGCGCGTTTATCATACCGCCTCCGGTTCCGAACTTGT
Organism: uncultured Candidatus Saccharibacteria bacterium; assembly: GCA_964605695.1. Taxonomy (GTDB): domain Bacteria; phylum Patescibacteriota; class Minisyncoccia; order Phycocordibacterales; family UBA918; genus OLB19. Next base: position 3,633 of record CAZSDR010000061.1, read on the forward strand.
TGAAGTTCACGCTTGCTTCTTTTGCCAGCACCGCTGCGCGGGCCCGGGTGAGTCCCTGCTCCAAAGCTGATCGGTATACCGATAGTCTGGTCGAGTCCTCAAAAATGGTGTTCCAGTAGTCGACATATTTCATTATCTTGCTTGCGGCCAGTCTCGGCTTCGAACGGTTGAGCTTCCTTATTTCATCGAGGTCTAAGTCTATCTGTTTTCTGGTTGAGAGTCCCATACCCCCAGTGGTGCCTCCGTCGAGTCGTAGTTGTCGGTACATGCGTGCTCCTTCGCTGTCTACGCCTCTAAAATGGTCAAAGATGGCCTTGATGCTCTTTGGGTCGCTTACGAACGGTTTAAGGGTAGTTTTGGCCTTCACGTCGCCCTTGGAGGCGAGGTACACCGCCACTTCTTGGAGGTCGCGCATCTTGTTCGGGAATGCGAATTCTGGGTTGAACCTCGTTGCGAGGCTTGAATAGAAGCGTGTTATCGCCCCTACGACCCGCATCAGGCCGTCTAATTTCGGACGGTTGACGTTCCGGAGTGCTACCGCTAGCTTCGGGTCTTTAATTTTTAAGTACACCGGCTTGCCTTTTTCTCGCATCACCAGCACCGTCGGGTCGGTTATCCGTTCCATTATTGGCTTGCCGTCAAAGGTGGTACCGATTGCCTGTGGCTTCAGTTCTTCGAATAGGTCCAAGTGCTTGTTGTCACGGGCGAATTTCAGTGTTGCCAAGTCCACTCGGTTCTTCTCTGACCTCGCTGCGGCCGCATCAAAGTTGGCGATGATGTTACCCATGATGTCTTTTATTTTTCGGTCACTACCAACAGCGCTTAGAATACCGGTTGTTTTTACGTCGAAGGCACGACCGCCGGTTAACAGCTTGTCGACGTCTTCGCTTTCTTCCATGATGCGTTGCAGTGGCACGTGGTTTTTGTATTTTGTTTTGAGTGTGGTGTAGAGCTCGTCGCTTATTACCTCGCCGTCGCGCAGCATGTCGAGCGTTTGATTATGAAAGGTCTGCACGTCATCAGCTATACGTTTCATTTCTTTGCCGTATGGTGAGTTCTCCACTTCCCGGATGATCGCTCTCGCTTCGTCATCAGTCATACCAGCGGCGTTTGGCCCAAGTGCTGCGTTTCGTTCCGGTGCATGTCGTGCTACCAAGTAGCGGTTCAGCTGCTCGG
>CAZSDR010000062.1:0-4635 GCA_964605695.1 uncultured Candidatus Saccharibacteria bacterium
GAGATGTTTACCTAGATGTGTATGACTTGGCCCTCTTGTGTAGATAAACAGTATGAAGAGAACCAGTACGATCAGGTACATCAAAATTAAAATTTGATCCATCGCGCACCTCCTCTTTTTATTATATCATAGTTTATTGTAAAAAGCAAGGGTTCGCTGGGGATTTTTTATGGAAACACGAAAAAAGGCCGCATTTGCGGCTTTTTTCGTGTCTTTGATAGATAAATATCTATATCTTATACATGACATTCTCTACCAGAGTCCTAACTTTCAAGGATGCCCCAGATGCAAGGCGTCGGAGGGATATGGTTGGAGTGGGACAAGGGTCCAGCGACAACCATATTCCGAACGACAACGCCGCAGATGGTGTACTGACGGCCGTTTGGTGGTTAGTGGCGAATATATGGCATCAATGCCATGAACCGCGCTCGCTTAATCGCTCGCGCAAAATCACGCTGACCCTTCGCTGAAAACTGCGTGCGACGACGATTCATCATGCGCGCATGCGGATTGACGTGCGCATTAAGGCGAGTGATGTCTTTGTAGTCAATGTGTTCAATGTTGTTGGTTGATTGTTTTTCTTCCATAGTTCAGTTTAAAAGTCTAAAGTTTTTTGGCAACGATTATCCTTACCTGCTTCTTTTTAGACTTAGAGATGACCCAGATACTAGGCGCGACGAGCGGACGGAGGAAGCGGTACAAGAGTACCGTGACCGACGTCCGCGAAGTTGCAACGACGTAGATGGGTTATATTCTAAGTCTAAAAAGGGATGTCCTCGGGGTTTATGTCCTCCTCTGGGTAACTAGGCGGCGCCGGCGGTATCGCACTATCATCCTTATTTCCCGCATACGATCCAGCGCCACTACCCTCTCCACCGCGCGGACCAAACTGTACCCGATCCGCAATAATCTCAGTCCTATACTGCTTGACGCCGTCCTTGTCCCAACTGCGAGTCTGTAGGCGACCCTCAACAAATGCGCCACTGCCTTTCTTTAAATACTTGGCTGTCGTGTCGGCCTGCTTGCCAAACACAACGATGTTGTGGTATTCGGTCTGCTCCTGACGCTTACCGTCGCGATCGTTATAGACACGGTTAGTCGCTATCCCGAACGAACACACATTCATTCCACTCGGAAGCGCCTTCAACTCCGGATCGCGCGTAAGGTTGCCGTAGACCATTGCTTTGTTGATATTCATAATCCTGAGAATTATTTATTGTCAATTGTTCTATACTCCTGCCGACTCCGACTCTTCGGAATCTTCTCCTGTAGCAACCCCATCCTCTTCCGCGTCGACCGTTTCTTCTACTGAACCACCGTCTTCGTCTACATTGGTGACCACTTTTTGTGAAGCCAATGCTTCGTGGAAATAAAATGGATGCATTTCTTCGACTTTGGTCAATTTTATCACCATCGTACGCAACAGGTCAGTGCGAGTTTCCATAGCGTCTGTCAATCCTGCTACCGCATCGCTTGGAGCCTTAAATCGAACCCAACCGAAATACGCGCTTCTGAAACTTCGATTTTTTCCCTCAAGGTGCTTTTCGATTTCGTAGGCAAGCTCGAATCTCTCCGGCGCCTCACTGATTGTTATCTCCCCTCCCGCTTTTACTATCTGCGCTTTGATATCCTCAAAGACTTGGGTCGCCTCCCCTTCAGCAACCGTTGGAAGCACGTGGAAAGCGAACTCATAAGAGTTTCTCTCGTCGAGAACCTCTGTCGAAGCCGCTTCGGTTGCTGGCATACTTATTCCTAACATGTAAGAATCAAATTACCCTAATAACCCGCCTACACTACAACAGCTATCTGGATTTAGCAACCCATACCGACATTGATCCTAAATGCTATACTGGGACCACAATGAAAGCTTCTGCTTGGTACAAAAACCCCGCCGTGATCACTGCTCTATGTATCCTGCTGGTTGCTGTTTTAGCGTATCTCACATACGAAAATTTCCGGCTGAAAAAGCAACTTGATGACCTATCGGCCACTCATGAAATGCTGAGTGCATCCTCTACCGAAGCCTTGGCGTTCAAAGAAACGGAGGTCACCCAATTGGCCGAATTGCTAGAGATCACCACCGAAGAACGTGACGACTTGGAGCGCGACCTGCGCCGAGAACAAGATCGTAATGATGATTTTGAAAATCAAATAGAAGAGATCGCGGGCACAGTGGGTGTACTCGATAAACTTTCCAAAACCGATCGCGAACTCTTGCAAAAATATTCACGCGTTTATTTCCTAAACGAAAACTACCGTCCGGGACGACTTACTGAAATACCAACTGAATATGTCCTCTCTGGCCGACAAACACAATTCTTTCACACTGAAGCGTGGCCGTACCTGCGCCGTATGCTGGAAGATGCGGAAGACGATGGTATCGATCTAAAAGTGACTTCGGCGTTCCGTTCTTTTGAAGAGCAGGCCGAACTCAAAGGACAATATACGCAGACGTATGGTAGCGGTGCCAACGCGTTCTCTGCCGACCAAGGCTACTCCGAACATCAACTCGGTACAACCGCTGACCTAACCACTCCGGCCATCGGCGGCCCCTATAACAGCTTTGCCCAAACTGAAGCGTATCGGTGGCTCCTTGAGAATGCTCACACATATGGCTTTATCCTCTCCTACCCTGAAGGCAACATTCACTATGTCTACGAACCATGGCACTGGCGCTTTGTCGGTACCGAGCTGGCCGAACACATGCACGATGAAGGAATCAACTTCTACGACATGGACCAGCGTGAGATCAATGAGTACTTGGTGAGTATTTTTGATTAGGATCATGCGCATTTCTATCCTTGGACATTGCGGTAGCGGAAAATCAACCCTAGCAAGACAAATAGCTAAAAAATATTCCATCCCACATCTAGAACTCGATAGGTTTTGGTTTCAATTTGGAGGCAATGGCGCAAAATCGGAAATAGAAAAAGATATCGTAAGAGAAAAAATTGTCGAAGCAGTAACTAATTTCTTGATACAGCACGAAAGTTGGGTCAGTGACGGAGTGTATAGTAGAGTGCAACCACAAATAATTGAGATGGCGGATCAGGTGATCTTTATTGACATTCCACTTCATCGACGTATGTTCAACCACCTAACTCGAGTAATGACACAAAAAGAAAGACACCCTGAAACGTCATTATGGCAAGACTTACTTTTCACCTTTGACATGATTCGCCGCACTCGTTACACAAACGAAAAACTACCAGGACTTCTCGCAGAAGCTGAAAATAAATTAAAAATAGTAAAAAACTACCGAGAAATAGAAACCCTGCTAGATTCTATATAGATTTTTAGCGTTCTGGATCAATTGGGTGCGGGCGGTCTCTTCATTGAGACCTTTGATGCTGGCGATCTTTTTTACCACCTCAATCACATGCCATGGTTCAGCTCTCTGTCCGCGGTACGGTATCGGCGCCACATACGGACAATCAGTCTCAGCGTGAATGAGTTCCAAAGGTGAGTTTCTCACCACTTCTTCGTAGTCTTTAGCGAAAGTAATTACGCCAGTGAAAGAGATAGTACAGCCAATATCAAAAAACTTTTTTGCTTGTTCGTAAGTACCCCCATAAAAATGAATGTTGGCTGGTACTTGCGCGTATCGTTTCAAGAGGTCGTAGACGTCATCATACGCATCAACCCCCGCTTCCTTTACTTTGGGATTTCGAGTATGAATCATCAAAGGCAAACCGAGTTCATTTGCCAGCTCGATCTGTGCCGCAAAGGCCACCTCTTGGACGTCACGTGTCGAAGGATCGTGATGAAAATAATCGAAACCGCACTCGCCGATGCCGACTACTTTTTTGTTTATTGCCAATTCACGATAGAAAACAGGATCAAACACTTCGCCTTTTGAAATGAACGGTTGACCGCCCTCCCCCACCTCATCCTCATCATGCACGCCCGGCGCCGTTTGGATAGGATGAAGACCGATAATGGCATACATATGCTCGTACTGCTCTGCAAGCTCAACCGCCAACTGACTGGTAGTTTCTTTGGTGCCAACATTGATAACCGCCACTCCTTGCTCGCCACAGCGAAGGGCGACCGCTTCGCGGTCGCCCTCAAACGCCTTTAAGTTTAGATGGGCGTGTGTATCGATATATCGACTATCCATAACGGCTTACGATATCACAAAACGCCCTTTCCGTACCAATCTTCAGATTTAGCCCCTGAAGAAAAGAAACCAAATAACCAGTGCCAACACGACTCCGCCGCCCAAAAGCCACGAAAGTCCGAGAGATGCTAACAATTCCATAGTGATGAAATTAATTAATAATCTATCCCCATTTCAAGTATAGTACGGATTGGGATTGAGGAGTTTTTTTATTATCCCCACGAAAGAAAATTGTTCACCCGTTCTTCATATTTAGCGAAATCGAAATAGTCGTGGTTATCGCCTGTGGTCGTGACCAGACCAATAATTCCGTCGACAGAATACATAGCCAACGTGTTTTTCGTAAAATCGTAGTTAGCGATTGGATCATTATCATTATGGAAAGCAAGAGTTGGTACAGAAAACTCAGAGAGCGGCGACCAATCTCCCTTAAATACATCACGATCGGCCCACTCGAGTGGCATGCCAAAGAAGATACACTGCCTAGGCGAGAGTAGTCCTCTTTGTACAGCTAT
>CAZSDR010000063.1:0-1031 GCA_964605695.1 uncultured Candidatus Saccharibacteria bacterium
TATGGGTCAACGCTGGTATGTCTTTGGTCATACGGAAATTGGCGAGGACGGGAAAAAAGCGCCTATTTATCCGATTCGAAAGAAGATAAAGAACTGGCGAACCCGTTCTCATATTCAAACCGTAATGACCGCCGAAGATCGCTCCGAGCTATTCTACGGCATCGCTTTAGACCTTGACTTCGAAAAGGCGGACGACCAATGGAAGTCTAGAGAAAAACTCGATGTAAAGAAGATGAGAGCTTTTCTCGCCGAAAAGTACCCAGTTCTTGGGCGTTACCTTTGCACCTGGACCAGGTCCACGGGGGGAAAAGGCCTCGGGGTAATTCTGTTTGTCGATCCCTTTTTACTTCGTCATGAAAAGACGGGCGGCGTAAGATTCAAGGCTGAGCATGTGCAGCGTCTTATACAAAAGGTTTTGAACTCGCACGGCTTTGGCTGTGATGAAAACGCGAGCGGCCTGCTGCGGTTTACGCCCAACTGGAGAAACCGCCGTAAGCTTCTTCACATCGATGAGATTACCATCCGGCGCGTTCAGCGTGACAACGAACCCCATAACGTACTGACTCAGGTCTACAACGAACTTCGCTGCGCGCCGCTCTTTAAGAGCCCAACCCGAAAAGACCTCGTTAAAAATGGCGAGAGATTTGCGGTAAAGGATAAGGCGGACGATGGGCTTTCAAAGCTCTATGCCCACATTATTGACGTAAGCCCCGAAACCCTTATGCTGCAAAGCAGTTTCGAGGAACTATCAAATCTAAGCGGCCTATCCATTCCGACGCTAAGAGCCTATCTCTTCGAAGCCTCATGGCTCGACGTAGAGCCCGTTTTCGGTGAAGGGCTAAGGCTAACCCTCAAGCCCACTTCAAAACTCTCAGAAAGGGCTATTTCGGGCGTCAAAGGACAAAGCCCAAGACCTCGGCTCAGATCAGTCCACGAGGAATGGGTATTACCTAGTCCCGAAGATGTGCTTGATGACGAGAGAAACGATTATCTTTGGCGTCGAGCGGTTATTCTTCGAAATGAAGGTCTTA
>CAZSDR010000063.1:1041-4630 GCA_964605695.1 uncultured Candidatus Saccharibacteria bacterium
ACCCTAGACGAAGCAATTTCACTCATTAGAGCGGAAGCTAGCCGCATTCCTGGGGCTGATAAAAGTCGAAACTGCCGAAAGCTTGAGGGCATCGTTTCGTCGATATACCGCCATACGCGTCAGCCTCGAAACCCAAAAAGAAAGATTTTTAAGCTAGAAGCTTTGGCGAAGCCACAAAGCTATTGCCCGAACTCTGCTGTCCTCACGAAGCCTCAACCGGCCAGCGCAAATCTAGGACAAATGCAAAACCAGACGGTTATGGTTAGTGCTAAAGAAAATGAAGAAGAAGAAAAAATATGCCAAAACAGGGGGCCGGGGGATCTTCCCCCGACTAATTCGAAAAATCAGGACGTTCTTTCGTGGATGAACAGCTTTTTGCCAGAGGCTAGGGTGGAAAAGCGGGATTCACAGCGTGATAATGGCAAAGTGATTAATTTTGAGGCTTTCAAAAATAGGGGTAGAACGATCGAAACCGAAGCCACCAAGGCAAAGGTATTCAAGACTTTGAAAGAGGCTAGAGCCGCTGTCCGACGCGACGTTAATCCGATAGACCGTTTTGAACGTGCAATTGCCCGCATTCAAGACCGGACAACCGATGACGAGATCATGGCTGTTCTTTCCCGCGAACACGAAAGACTTTGCGTTACTAAGGATCGATGCACACTCTACACGCCACCCGAAGGAAAATTTAAGCGCCTTTGCAAAGCGTGGAGTTACTTCGGGCCAGAGTTTAGGCGTGAGTTTTTGAACGGTTAAAACACTCTGCACATTCACCAGAGCAAAGACATCGGCGACATGCCAGAAAGTTTCAAAAATTGAGAAATCATTTTGTCCATTTATTCGTGTTCGTTTTCGGAACTATGGGATGTGTTACGTCGAACACTCCGAAGCCTATTTCTCAGGAAGAATACTCAACAGAACGTGAGGCTAGGCTGGAGCGAATTGAAAATTTTTTAGTCAAATCTCAAGAAGTGATCTTTGATGATCGAACTCGTTTTGACTCTTGTTTCTCACAAATTCCCGATAAGGACCTCAGAGCCGCAATCGTTCTAGAGGGGCCAAAATCACACAAATTTAATGTTGAACAAATTAGTCCGCCAACAGGTCTAAAGGACGAAGATGAATTTCGAAGATGCTTGAGGGTTGAGTTCAATCGGCTCGATATGCCTATCGATAACGAAACTAGCGCAAAGCTACTCGCTGTAATTTTCCCGAGCAAAGCCGAGCCGAGCACAACGAAAATTCACCCCATGGAATACCAAATCCCTCCCAACAGAATTTGCCTAGGCCTTCAAAGGCAGTTCTATAAGCTGAAAACATGGGATTTACGAAAACGAAAAGACGGTTTTATCAGCGAAAATCACCGTAGATTTGCTTCAGAAAACCATTTTATATGCTCAGGTGAAAACCTTCGTGGAAAATTCCCCTGGGATCTTTCTGAGGTAAGAAAGAAATTTCCGAATGAGGATTTAGAAGGATACTTTGTTGCTGATGGTTTTGAATAACGATTGCCGAGAAACCTTTCGAACTCAATTCAAAGGGCTAAGTTTTCAGCAAGACGAGATACGCCTAAATTTCGCTCATCCCAAACCGCGAGAACGAAATTTCTAGCGACATTATCTGTAAATCCGTAAGCGAATTTAAAAATACAATATAAACATATAGTTATATATTATATGTCATATTGACCTAAAGAATATACCATTTTCTTCCGAAGAGATGCTATGATACTTCTGAGAACCAGAAGGGAGAACTCCGATGCCAAAGCAAAATGTCATAATGCGGATGTTAGAAACACTGGGTTCAACAAAGGTTGAGTTGGCAGTGATGCTGGGTGTATCTGAACGAGCAATACGAGATTGGGAAGAGCTTTCAGACGAAGCGATTCGGAGTTCATCGACCAAAGCTCGAAGGGCTTGGCGATTGTCGGAAGTCATCGACTATCTCAGAGATAGGCACACGGACTCGGCAACATCTTCCTCGCTTAAATCGATTCTAAACAATGGTAGAATTCCTATGAGTGACGATCCAGAAGAAGACATGAGTTTGATCTCCTACATCTGTGCCGAGCCAACGGCGACTGCCTGGAGAGCCAACGCTGATGCTGCTTACAAGGATCATGCAGACTTCATACGAAGTAGGGAACTAAACCGTGCCGCTAAACTTTCCGACTCTCCGAGCGTTCGCTGACTCTTTGGAGAACGCAACTCAGTTTCCACTAAAGATCCTTGGTGTGAAGCAGACTCGTAACCAACAAGTCGAGACTTACTACACGGCAACCATGCTAGCCGCCGTGTATAATGACACACCAAATCCAGACGATGGCGCTCCTCCTTATCGAATGGAAGCGCCATTTGGATTTATACTTAAAAAAGGGTGTGAAATAACACCGGATCGTGCGTTTTCAGAGCACATCGTACCAGCAGGTGATGGATCAAATATCTTTCAAGGAGACATTCTGGTTCTGGAGTCCACATATCCACTCCCTTCCCTCCAGTCCGTCTCGGTTAGCAAGGTGATGGTAGTTTCTCATAGCTGCGACGTTTCCAAGATGCCGGCACCTTCAGATATTACAATTTGCCCCATATTCTCCGAGCATGAGCTTACGAAAGAGTTGATGGAACATATAAGGGGGAAGGCAGCAAAGGATCAGGCTGCTCACAACAGTTTTATTCAAAATATTACCCGAAATGAGATGCACAGCTACTTCTCAGTTCCTGCTCACGGGCAAGATGCTCTTGCTGCTACAGTGCCAGACGAGCCGCTGGTCGCTCCACTGGCTTTAATGCATTCAATACCACTAAAAAATTTAAAACCAATTACGCCAAGCCTTCGCCTCACGTATCGTATGAATGCCTACTTTCAACTTCGCCTTTCCGCTCTTCTTCTCAGAGATGTGCAGAGATCCGACGAAACAAGAGATTTCTAAAGTAAATAGCTGCCATCTATCGCGATTTTTCCTGGTCGCGATAATCTTGGTCTTTCCGACAAGCTTCTACAATATCTTGGTACGCAGCATTTAACTTTTGTATCGCGGCAGTTCTAGAGGAAGAGTCTCCGATATTATTTTCAATACTAATGATGAGACTTTCAAAACTTTTGGAAATAGGTTCGAGGCTTTCCCATATTGCTCGATCAAAAGGTTTTTCCATGGCTCAGTAATCTCCGCTTATGCTGCTCGTTCACGAGAATAACGTGTCTGGTTTATTACTTTTCGGGCTTCGGGAACCTGTGCCTCTGGGTTTCCGCCATCGAGCATGTGGCGAGCAGAGCCAGGCCGCCCAAGTTCCATTCCCAATCTCTCCATGATGAGTATGCAAAGCGATGGCTTCATAGGTTTGCCTTTAAAGATATTCGTAACCGAACCTTTATGAAGGCCTATAAGCTTTCCAAGTTCGCTTCTATTAACGTTCAAGATATCTTGAATGCCCTTAAGCTCATCCACAGAAATCGTGCGCTCGCCGAGCATAATCGCATGGTAAAATTTGGAGAAATATACCAACGCTAAGCCTCTTTCCATCTTTGTAATTTCTGAGACAGGGAGACTGTAATCGACGCCTTCAAGAGCGTCAGCTTTCTTGATTTTACG
>CAZSDR010000064.1:0-4583 GCA_964605695.1 uncultured Candidatus Saccharibacteria bacterium
GTAGAAACGGGTGTTCAAGGAATATTTCAAAAGGTTTTTCATGGTCAGAGGTGGCGAAGATGTCACCACCACCATTGATAAGAAAATACCGTAGAGCAAATCTTTCTTGAAGACCTTGTGCCAGAACATCAATCAAAAATCCTTTTCCGAATCCTCCGAGGTCGAGTGACCCATGAGTGAGACGTATCTCATCTGTATTAAATGTAAGATCAGTCAATACATCAGGAATAATTTCTGGAGCAGTTTTTTCAATAAATGAATACTGTGCATCGTAGCCGCGGGCCGATAGCACCTCTCCGAGGAGCATATTAAACAGTCCATCGGTAGTGCGGTACAGTTCCTGACCTCTTTCCAATAAACGTAAGAGTTCCTCACCCGGATTTGTGAGCATTCGTTCACGATTGAGTTGGCTGACAAGCGAGTTTGGCCGAAAGCGCGAATAGGCCGCCTCAAAGACTTCCATGCGCTCAATCAACCAATCTTTGATAACTGATTCAGTTTCAGAAAGCTCGTCATAGATCTCAAAATGCCAAACGGTGCCGATAGCTTTGATATCGGAGATTGTGAGCATGGGAATGGTTAGATCTTGGCCTGCACGATGATGTCCGCAATCGTTTCGTTGAAGGTGGTAGATGTTAGAGATGCGGCGCCAACACGCGAGAGTCGAACATCCTGGAGAGATACTCCGATCACTTGTGATTTGTATGCGTGGTCAAAGCGTTCCTGGTTTGGGTTGGAATAACCTTCTTTTCCATCGTAGACGACATGACTATCCACAATAATATCGTCTTCTATGGTGAGTGTGACGTCGATCGTCTGTCTCGTGCGGGCTGGTGTGAAGTAGAATCCGGAAGCGGTATATGTCCCATCTGCAAAGACGGTAGCTGAGACCGTAGCTGGTGGCATGGATGGGGTTGGAGTTACCGATGTGGTGGGTCTGGTTTCGGAGATTTCTTCCTCAACCGGACGACTTTCCTCTGTTGTTTGTGGAGGTGTCATGGTATCAGTTTCAAGCCACATATATGCGGCGGCACCGAGGACGGCAATGATGGCGACAATGGCAATAGCTATAGGCATAATTTTTTCAAAATAAATAACTTCGTTAGTATACCGCACCTAATGCCTGTTTTGGAAATTTGATACCTGATATACTTTTGAGGTCATTATTGCCAATAAAGATCAGTCATGTATGCCGACAGCTATTAGCTCAATCTTCACTCGTAGTAAAAATATTGTAGATAGTTTGAAAAAGAAGTTAGACCAGACGGCCATGTACCGTACAGTCACTCTGGCATTGTCGTTTTTGGTAGTGATCACACTTATTTTTGGAGCACTTGGCAAGATTCCGGTTTCTTTCGGCAGTCAGATCATTTCGTTGTTTGTAGTTCTGTCTGTTGGTTTGTGTACCAATATATTGGCGGCACGCTTGTTTCATGTGCGTGCCAATCACGAGTCAGCCATTATTACCTCACTCATCGTATTCTTTTTAGTTTTTCCAGCCTACACACTTTTTGATCATCACGTTATTGCGTTAGTGATTATTATTGCCATCCTTTCAAAATATGTGATAGCGATTCGCCGCCAACACATATTCAACGCCGCCGCGTTCGGCGCGGCGGCGGTAAGCGTGACTGGCTATGCCGGATTCACCTGGTGGATAGGTATGCCGGAACTCCTTATACCACTTTTGATTGCGGGCAGTATCGTGGTCGCAAAGGTGCGCAAGTGGACGCCGGTTCTCGCGTTTTTGAGTGTTGCGTTTGTCGTGTTTATGTTTGAATCTTGGCGTTTCGGAGCGAATCTCGAAGTTGATGCGCGTATATTTTTTACGTCTTACCCAGCGTTGTTCCTGGCTTTCTTCATGCTCACAGAACCCTTCACAATGCCGCCTACAAAGCGCTTGCAGATACTGTATGGAGCATTTGTAGGGTTCCTGTCTTCTACTACTATTATCACTCCGCTCTCAATTTTATTTTTCGGTTTGTTTTCGATTGAACATGCCATTATCATGACGCCAGAATTGGCACTTGTGATCGGTAACCTGGCTTTTTACGGCACCACTTTGCGCCGGAAACTATATTTGAAATTACTCTCTACCAGAGAATTGGCCCATATGACTTATGAATTTGTGTTCGTAAAGCCCGCCGGATTGCGCTTTAGGGCCGGGCAGTATTTAGAGTGGACATTGCCGCATACTGCGTTTGATAGTCGAGGTATTCGTCGCTACCTCACAATCGCGAGTTCACCGAGAGAAGATGATGTGCGGATCGGGGTGAAAATGGCTGAGCCGAGCAGTACGTTCAAGTCGACATTGTCACAGTTGGTTCCGGGGGATGTCATTATCGCCAGTCAGTTGGCGGGTGATTTCACCCTCCCTCACGATCCGGCTGTGAAATTAGGTTTGATTGCTGGCGGCATCGGAATCACTCCTTTCAGAAGTTTCATTGGCGAAATGGAAGCAACGGGAGTGAGTCGCGACGCGGTGCATTTCTGTTGCACCATGACCGTTGCCGAAATCCCATACCGAGAAGAGTTCAAAAAAGCCGAAGTTTTTGGAGTTAAGAATGTCTACGTGATTGCCAAAGAAGAAGTGTCTTCGCCATACGAACGTGGATTTATTACCAAAGAAATGTTGGAGAAGCATGCTCCTGATTATCTGGAAAGAGTTTGGTACCTCTCCGGTCCTCCAGGCATGGTGAATGCGTATAACAAACTACTCCGTGAAGCGGGTGTATCACGTCGTCGTATTGTGAAAGACTTTTTCCCAGGCCTTGCTTAAGCCTGCGGAGAGCACTTGATGCATAAACAGCCCTTCGGTTTGATAAAGCGATTGAAGAATTCTTTTCCGTAGTGATAGGTGATCTCCTCTCCAGCCTTGATTGGTTTTTTGGAATAAATATAGATCCGATTCTTTTCTTCTTCCGGTTCAGCATTGGGACGGCAGGAGTGATTGATATAGCGGGCGGTATTTTCTCGTCCGGTTCCGTCAATGCAAAGGTCGTCGTGTACATAAAATAGGTACTGCCGTCGCCAGCGCCTTTCAGCTTCTTCGTCATTAATCCGGTCGCCGGTATATTCGATAATCAAGGTGTCTTTTGGTATGTCTTCAAGTGCAAACAAACCCAGACCGGCACGACTTTTCTTTACGGCCACTTGCGGGCGACGTTCCTTCTTTTTCATAATAGGTCAGAGTATACAGTAAAGGGAGGCGGATTGTCTTTAAAAGCGTCCCCAGTTCATCGGTTCAAGATTATGTCAAAAAGCTTTTGGACATAATCTTTATTGGTTGCCGTCGAGTTCAGTTTTATACTTCTCTCCAAAGATAACCCACAGTGAAAGGCAGAATGCCGCCAACACCGGTCCGATCACAAATCCAGAAATTCCGAATGAAGCAAGACCGCCAACAGTGGCCAAGAGTACTACCGCATCCGGTATCTTCGCTCGTCTACCAACCAGGACTGGACGCAGGAATTCATCCACCAAGCCTACCAGCATAATGCCCACACCAAGCATCAAAGCCCCTTGCCGGATGGCACCGGTGAGGATCAGGTAGATACCGGCCGGAAAGAGAACTAGAGAAGGGCCGAGAGCCGGGATGATTGAAAGAAGCGTCATCACCACACCCCATAGAACAGGCGCTCCAATCCCTGCCAGCCACAACATGAGGCCGCCAATCGTGCCTTGTATGATGGCGATCATCAGCGTGCCTTGCACTATGGCTTGAGTGGTTTCCGCGAAGCGCTTAAAAAGCAGGGCTTCGTATTTGTCTTGCAGCGGCAGATAGAAAAGCAGTTTTTCCCGGATCATATTTCCATATTTGAACATGAAGAAAATCAAATAGAGAGTGATACCGATCTTTACCGTAAAACCGAGCGTAAGCTGACTGTAGAGAATCAGTGAATTTCCGATTGTCTGTCCGATTGACGCCACGTTACTTTTGACCCAGGCCTCCACAGTTTCAATCTCCACATTTACAATAGCTAGGTAGTCACTCAGTCCGTTTAGGTTTCCAACCAAACCACTTACTGTTTCTTGATGACTACCATTAGATAACGACCGATACAGGTCGAGGGATTCTTTTACTACCAGTCCGCCGATACTTACAATCGGGATCACGACTACCGCAATCGCTACCAGTATTGTCAAAACGGAGGAGAGGGATTCCCGGCCGCCGAACCAACGTACCAAACGCTCATATATGGGATAAAAGACAATGGTGATGACCACAGCCCAAAAAACCGGGAAGAGGTACGAACCGAGCATCCAAAGAAAAAACGCGGTGGTACCAAAAAGTAAGGTAAGAAAAAATAACTGCTGAAGCTGAATAAATTTCATATAGGGTAACTATAGCAAAAAAACTTACAGTGACACTAATTTAACACCCCCTAGTCAGAACCTGCTCAAATCCAAACACAAAGGCCCAAAGCAATGCTTGGGCCTTAAGTGTTTACTGTTGTGGAGATGTCGGGAATTGAACCCGAGTCCGAATCGATCTGCTGTTATGACTCTACAGTGCGTAGTTGCTTCTTTGATTTGAAACACTTGTCTTAAGAAGCGACAGAACAACAAGTGCTCGAGTTCCT
>CAZSDR010000065.1:0-4479 GCA_964605695.1 uncultured Candidatus Saccharibacteria bacterium
GTACCCATATATTCTTTTTACCGGCAACGCTAATAAAAATAAGCCGGACGTCTATAAAGACAAAGGGCTTGATATCTATGCTTCAAATCTCTGTTCGGAGATCATGTTGCCGTCCGATGAAAACAACTCGTTTGTTTGCTGTTTGTCCTCGATTAACATCCTCCATTACGATGAGTGGAAGGACACCGACCTCGTTGAAGTGATGATTTCGCTTCTCGATGCGGTGATAACTGATTTCTGCGATCGTCTCGAGTCACTTCGTGATTCAGATGAACGTTCTCACCAGCAGGCCTTTCTATTTATGGAGCGAGCCTATAATTTCGCTAAGAACCATCGCGCCTTGGGTCTTGGTGTACTTGGCTGGCACTCGTACTTGCAGTCAAAGAGCATTCCTTTTGAAAGCGAAGACGCTAAAAATCTCAATATTGAGATTTGGAAGAACATGAAAGCCAAAGGCGAGGTCGCTTCAAAGAAATTGGCTGAGGAATTCGGTGAGCCAGAGATCTTAAAGGGCTATGGGCGTCGCAATACAACCCTGTTTGCGGTCGCCCCGACCACATCTTCTGCGTTTATTTTGGGTCAAGTGTCACAATCCATCGAACCGGTGTGGAGTAATTCATATGTAAAGGATGTGGCCAAGCTAAAGGTAACCATCCATAATCCATTCCTTGAAGAGGTGTTAGAGGGAAAAGGGAAAAATACCAAGGAAGTATGGAATTCTATTCGTGACCATGACGGCTCGGTTCAACATCTTGATTTTCTATCAGATCATGAAAAAGAAGTCTTCCGTACATTCTCGGAAATAGATCAAGCGGTTGTGATCGATCAGGCCGCGGTCCGTCAGGAGTACATTGATCAAGGTCAGTCACTAAACATCATGGTGCCGCCAAACGTACCACCAAAAGAGATCAACCAGCTCTATTTGGTCGCGTGGCAAAAGGGAGTGAAAGCTTTGTACTATCAGCACTCTATGAACGCCGCCCAAGCTCTCACTCGCCAAAAAATCCGCGGCGATCACTAAGCCTAATTTGTGGCAATCTGGTCGACTTCCTTCGACACGCTTATCATCGTATATTAATACGATTCTGGCGCGCGCCTCAGTCCAGTCTAACCACCTTGCTCGCAAATTAGGCTTAGCAAATTCTCCAATTTGCTACAATGGTAGTCTATGCGCTTTGTACCCATCTTACTGATAACTGCTGCGTTTGGCGCTTTCTATTTCTACCAACTGCCGGCTATTTGCAGTGTGCCGTACACCTACCGACTGGGTGAGCTGGATGAGCGGTTTGGCTTATCGCAAGAAGAAGCACGCGCCATTCTGGCGCGTGCTGAAACAGTCTGGGAAGGGCCACTTGGCCGAGAACTTTTCGTCTATGATGAAGAGAGTTCTTTCCCGGTCAATTTTATTTATGATTCCAGACAGGCATTTGCGGAAGCAGAATACGGTTTCCGTGAAGAGCTTGATTCAGCGCGCGAAGTGAGCGCTGAGGTGCGCGAGCGATACGAGTCTTTACTCGCGGAGTACGAAGTGCAAAAAGAGCGTTATGATCGACAGGTCCGTGATTTTGAAAGAAGATTGTCTGCGTATAATGCGTCAGTCGCTTCTTACAATGCTTCCGGTGGAGCCCCGCCTGATGCGTTTGCTGAACTCGAAGCTGAAAAGAAATATCTGGACAGTGAAGAAAGGGCTATTTCACGGTTGGCTCAATCTCTCAATAGCTTGGTGGATGAGATTAATGAAGTCGGTGAGACGGGGCAGTTGCTGGTTCGCCAATACAATGAGGATGTAGGTACCTATAACCGTACTTTCGGAGAAGCGCGGCAATTCACGCAGGGGGACTATCGTGGTCAGGAAATAAATGTCTATACCTTCTCTGATCGTGATGAATTAACTCTCGTATTAGCTCATGAGTTTGGTCATATGTTAGGGATTGATCATGTCGAGGGAAGGGAATCAATTATGTACAATTTGATTGGGGAGCAACCGCGCAATCTGGCCTTATCAAGCTCTGATAATCAGGCATTTGTGGAGACTTGCGAAGCTAAGTCTTGGCAAGATAGAATAGGAGACAAGGTTAGAAGCTATTTCAACTAGACTGTCTAAACTGAATTATTAAATAAATAATACAACGTACCATGCAACCATTTCTAGAAAACAAAAATACAAGAACGCTGATAATTCTAATTTTGATCGGAGTTCTGGCCGCGCTTTCTGCGTATACCTATCTAACTTTCAAGCAGGCTAATGTGGGACCAACTGTTCAGTCAACTATTTCAGTCACCGGCGAAGGTGAAATTTTTGCTCGACCAGACATCGGATCATTCTCATTCTCCGTGGAGGCTGAGGGTGAGGATCCAATGACAGCTCAAAACATGTCCGCTACCGCTATCAACACGATCGAAAGTTATCTTAAAGAAGCTGGAGTGGAAGAGAGAGACATCAAGACTGAGGGCTACTATCTCAATCCTCGTTATCGCTACGAAGGAGTCATTTGTCGCGACGGGTATTGTCCTCCAAACAATGCTGTTGTAGACGGTTATACAGTCAGCCAAACCATCTCGGTCAAAGTGCGCAATCTTGATCAGGCAGGTGATTTGATTTCTGGAGTCGGCTCACGAGGCGCAACCAATATCAGCGGTCTTCAATTCACGATTGATGACGAGTCTTCCCTTAAAGCAGAGGCTCGCACAGCGGCGATAGAAGACGCTAAAGCAAAAGCGGATAAGTTGGCCGAAGACTTGGGAGTTCGTTTGGTACGTATGATGGGGTACTGGGAAAATGAGGGCGGCGGCGTTCCTTACTATGGTATGGGAGGTATGGAAAGAGCCCTTTCTTCCGACATGGCAGTGACGCCAGCGATGCCAACTGGAGAGAGTCGTATTTACAGCCAAGTAAACATTACCTACGAGATCAGGTAGTTGGTTTTCAAATCGCGATCTGCGATCTTAGTAGTCAAAGGGCGGCCAAAGGCCGCCCTTTGACATTTTAGAGAAGGAGGCGTATGATATAGGAAATCGCCCCGGAGGCGTTTTTTTAATGGACGTGTTATTATCAACGTGATCAAATAAAGTTTCAAACTCACTATGAGCCGATTCCAAAACTACATTCGCGACACAGCCGCTGAAATGAAGCATGTTTCGTGGCCGACTCGTCGGCAGGCCCTTGTCTATACTGCCCTGGTGATTGGTATTTCTGCTCTAGTGGCATTGTACTTAAGCGCTTTTGATTATCTCTTCGCCCAACTTCTCAGTTGGACTGTCTACTAATTTAACTTTTATGAATAAGCAACATTCAGACGGTGAGCGTCGCTGGTACGCTATCCATACTTATTCTGGCTACGAAAACGCGGTAGCTCGTAATCTTCGTCAGCGCATCGAATCTCTTGGCATGCAAGGACTCATTTTTGATGTTGTTGTACCGACTGAAAAAAAGATTCGCGTCAAAGGCGGAAAGCGTGTCACTGAAGAAGAACGAATCTATCCGGGGTATGTGCTTGTAGACATGATCGTTAATGATGAGTCATGGTATGTGGTGCGCAATACGCCACGGGTGACCGGTTTTGTCGGTAGCGGTACCCAACCGGTACCTCTCACCGCCGCCGAGTACGATGCGCTCGTTGGTCGTATGTCTAAGGATACGGTGAAGCACAAAGTCGATCTGACCGCCGGCGACAGCGTCATGATCACCGACGGACCGTTTAAGGACCTTGAAGGCAAGATCGGCGCGGTTGATGAGGATAGTGGCAAGATTAAGGTGTTGGTTTCTATGTTTGGTAGAGAAACACCCGTAGAACTCGACTTCCTCCAAGTTAAGCGGGTGTAATATCACCACATCTGCTTTGTCAGACTTCAAAAAAAGACCCTCTCTGGACACATTTGTCCCGTTCGGGTCTTTTTTCTTGTCTTCCTCGCATCTGCGGCAATCTTACACCCGCTTATTCGTGTAGCACTTGCATAGAAGATAGTGGATGATATAATCACGAGCGGAACCTTGTCCGTCATAGAACAACGGACACGGAGCGGGCTCTTCGGAGCTAGCCGTAGCGTTCGGTCCGGAATAATCCTTGGACGCAAGGACTAATGCCGGATACAGCCGAGAGGGCAAAGATTTATCGCCGAACGCGAGGGCCCTGAGTGCCAGAATTTTCTAGAGGTAGCTGGCACCAAGTCGCACATACGCTTTCGTGGGGTAATGGCCTACGAGCTCTGCGTTGAGCGCACCGGAAAACCCGGGTGGCAATACCAGCCACCCGGGACTTCTTTTTATTTGTTGCTAAAAAGTCTTTTTTCTTGTACGATACGCGGGCTTCGAAAAGAGGGGGAGGTGGCTATGGAACGCCTCGTCCAAAATTAGATAATCAATTATGGCGAAAAAAGTAGCTAAAAAAATCAAAGTTCAGGCCACTGGCGGCAAAGCCACCCCGGCTCCGCCTTTGGGCCCTGTCCTCGGTCAGGCCGGTATAAATATCGGTGAGTTCG
>CAZSDR010000066.1:0-4413 GCA_964605695.1 uncultured Candidatus Saccharibacteria bacterium
GCTCACCATAGCGTCAAACTATGGCTCGCAACACTCCTCGCCGATGCCTCGTATCTCATTGATTTTCTGGAATTCTCCTGAGACGTGGACGTACTCATTTGGTACAATAGATCCTATGCTTATTTTAGATATAGAAGCCTCCGGCACTAATTACGACAAACACTCGATTGTTTCCATTGGGGCACTTGATTTCGATAATCCCGACCATCGGTTTTATGGCGAGTGCCGCGTCTGGGACGGCGCTCATATCATGCCCGACGCTCTGGCCGTGAATGGCTTTACGGAAGCGGAAATAACCGATCAGAGCAAGTTAAGTGAGGAAGAATTGGTGCGCCAATTTTTCGAATGGTCACAACACGTGGCCGACCGTACCATTACCGGCCAAAATCCTTCTTTTGATCGTGATTTTCTCAAAGCCGCCTGCCTAAGGGCCGGTTTGTCGTGGGACTTGGCCTATCGCACCATAGATACTCACTCGCTGTGCGTTATGCATATGCTGAAGCGTGACTTACCGTTTCCGACTGATCCGCAACACAAGCGCTCAGCTCTTGATCTTGATGCCGTGTTACAGTATTGCGGTATTCCTGAGGAGCCAGAGCCTCACAATGCTCTCACTGGCGCCCTTTGCCACGCCGAAGTCACTTCACGTCTCTTGTATGACAAGCCACTCCTGCCGGAATTTTCCCAATACTCCTTACCGTGGTAAAGACTGGCCGTTCTTATACACGCCAACCCACACAGTACAGATCATTCTTAGTGTTACAATTAAGAATGCATGATCGGAAAAATTTTTCAGGGTAAGAAAATACAGGTACACCAAAATGATAAAACCCCTCACTGTCGAGTGGTTGATGAACTACTAGACCCAAATGGCCAAGTCAACGACGGCGCGATCCAGTCGTGGAGAATTTTTAGGATCATGTCTGAGTTCGTACAAGGTTTTGAGACTCTACGTCGACATGGTCTGGCGGCTACTTTTTTTGGTAGCGCCCGCACCAATCCAAGCGACCCGTATTACCGACAAGCTGAGGAACTGGCGGGTAAACTCGCTGACAAAGGCTTTGCAGTGATTACTGGTGGTGGAGGCGGCATTATGGAAGCCGCCAATGCCGGCGCCTTTAATGCCGGCGGACGATCGGTCGGTATAAACATAGACCTACCAACCGAGCAAAGACGGAATCCTTACGTAAATGAAGGTCTTCATTTTGAATTTTTCTTTTCAAGAAAAGTCATGTTGTCTTTTGCTGCGGAAGTCTACATTTATTTCCCTGGCGGCTTTGGTACGTTAGATGAGTTTTTTGAAATCGTGACACTGGTGCAAACAAAAAAGATTCAACCGATTCCGGTTGTACTGTATGGAAGTGATTTTTGGAATCCGATCGTCACACTCATAAAGGAAAGCCTACTTAAGGAACACCATTTTATTAGCCCAGAAGATCTCGATTTGTTCCATGTAGTCGATAGCGTGGAAGAAGCCTACGAATATATACTTGAAAATGTCGACTGCAATGAAATTCGACAAGTGTAATTATGCAAACGCATCGTCACATCTTAGACACCTTCACTACGGAAAATATTCCCACTCTTGATACTGCGGTTTTTGGGGCTCTTGAACTCTGCTTAGAGACAACGCTTCCGGCCATACACATCCCTCACGATGCACACTTACTCGTGGTGGGAAGTGGAAATGCCTATGCGACTGGACAAATTCTCTTTCGCGGCTGTCGAACTTGCTTTACCAACGAAAGCCATTACAAAGAAGCGCTGGAGGAACACAACACCTACGACTACGTAGTAGTGGTAAGTGCCTCAGGAGGTAAACACGCCGACGATATCGCCGCGTATGCCAACAAATCAGGCTATGAGGTCGCTCTCATAACGGCTAACCAGCATGCGGAAGCACGTCAATTTGTTACCGGCGATCATGTGTATGTCTTTCCAAAAAATCGCGAACCATACACCTACAACACATCAACCTATCTGAGCATGATACTAGGGAAGACCAAAGAGGATCCATCACAAATCATGGGTCATTTGGAGAAAAAGATTCTACCGCGCCTGTTGCGCTCTTTTGAAATTTACGACGCCTTTTTATTTATTATCCCTTCCGAATTCAGCGCCGTCTCTTCGATGGTACGCACGAAGTTTGATGAATTATTTGGACCGGAAGTAATGGGGCGTATCTTTACTGAAGAAGAGGTGAAGCATGCAAAAACCGTGATACCATCGCCAAACGAGCTCGTGATAAGCATCGGGGTCCGAAACGACCATTACGGTCTCTTGAAGCACCGCCTGGAAATACCGGTGTACGACGACATGGATTATGGAGGCATGCTCTCGATTTGTTACGCTATTGTTGGGCGTATTCAGGCTGCACACCCACCATATTTTAAAAATAATCTGGTGTCCTACACAGAAACCGCCTCCAAAATATTCGGTTCGGAAATAAAACCGATTGTTGAATAACCCAAAAATCAGTCATGTATGTTCTCTTAGACATTGGCGGCACCAAAACACGTGTAGCCATTTCAGAAGATTTAGAAACTCTTGGGGAGGTGAGAAAATTTGATACTCCCAAAACAGCCAAAGAAGGAGTGAAGGCTATTACCGATGCTGTAAAACAAATGGCCGCTAAAAAAGCAGTGCGCGGTATCGCAGGCGGCATCCGTGGCACATTAAGTCATGACAAAAAAGAGTTGGCTCGGGAATCGGTTTTAGTGGATTGGGTAGAAGAACCACTCTCTAACATGCTCGAGAAAGCGCTTTCTGCTGGTGTGCATTTGGAAAACGATGCGGCGTTAGCCGGCCTTGGCGAAGTGCATTTCGGAGCCGGTAAAGACCACGAAATAGTGGTCTACCATACGGTCTCGACTGGCGTTGGTGGTGCCAAGATCGAAAGGGGAGTGATTGATGATTATTCCACCGGCTTTGAACCGGGCCAACAAATCCTCGATATCGATCAAACCATTCTGGGCGAGGGTATGGAGCCAACGCTACAAAATCTGGTGTCTGGAACCGCCGTCAAAGACAGGATGGGTATGGAGCCTTATGAAATACCGCAAGATGATGCCATCTGGGACCAATTAGCCTATTTCTTAGCGCACGGCTTGCGTAACACCATACTTTACTGGTCGCCGGACGTGATCGTTCTCGGTGGCTCAATGATCTTGGGCGATCCTCGGATCCTGCTTGATGACATCAGACGACACACCAACGAAGTCCTTGGAGATGTCACGCTTTGTCCGCTCATCTTGGATGGGGAATTGGGAGACAATGCTGGATTATACGGAGCAATGGCTCTTTTACGCGAAAAGGTCTAACAATCGTACATAAAGAGCTAAACAGCCAGTCAAAGTATAAAAATAGCCGTTTTTTAATATAGTTTTCATCTTAAAAAACGGCTTAAAATAAGGATTTTTATAGAGAAATTGACCGAAATCTATTGACTATTACTCTGAAATATGCTATAGTAAATAAAAGCCGCGAAATGTGATACGATTGTGCGGTTGTCGGCGGAAGCCGGCATTTGTATGGCCTCAAAGCCATGCAAAGGCGCTCGATCGGTCATGGAACACGATTCTATGACCTCGCTCGCCAATTTGTTAGATAAGACACTTGGCTTATTTTATCCACTGTCATTTCTGCAATCTTTGCGGTTAGCGCCGCAAGTACGTTCTCTCCAAGCGAGACAGCGTACGGCCGAATGAAGGTTGATCCGGAAGCGGCTACGATTGCTCAAAGGAATGTGGCACTGCCTGAGACTGAAGCGATTGTCCGAGAATACTTTAAAGATATTCCCGTGATGATCCAGGTGGCGAGATGTGAATCAACATTTCGTCACGAGTTGGCAGACGGTTCAGTTCTTCGCGGAGTGGTTGACAAGCGAGACACTGGTGTAATGCAGATCAATACTTTCTACCACGGAGAGACTGCAGAAAAACTGGGACTGGATCTTGAAAATATCCATGACAATCTTGCGTACGCTCGTCATCTCTATGAGAAGCAGGGTACACAACCATGGAGCGCTTCCTCACCATGTTGGGGACGCACTCTAGCTTCCGCTTAGACTGAGAACTCCTTAATGAAAAAGCCCCGCTAGTCGGGGCTTTTTCATTTTATATAGATTCACCGTACACTTACAAGAAGAATGCACAACTAAACACATCTTCGCTTCATGCGAAGTTATTCAGGGTGTGAGTAAAAACTAACCCTTATTGAGAGACCACCCTTGGCCCACGCCGTAAGCCATTACGTGAAGCAAACCACCGATAATGGCAAGGTTTTTGAGCATGGCTATCCTCTGCATAGGATCAGGATCCATGTGCGCGAACGCGGTAGCGACGATGGTAAAAGCGATCAGAGCACCAGCAGCCAAACCCGTGCGGTAACCAAGAATAAGCGCACCACCGCCAA
>CAZSDR010000067.1:0-4412 GCA_964605695.1 uncultured Candidatus Saccharibacteria bacterium
CATCAGCTTAATAGCTTCCTTATCGCTTCCGCCATAGCCGGTCGTGGCCACTTTTACCTGCTGGGGCGAGACTTCCATTAAATCGCAGCCGGTAGCATGAGCAAGATGTATGATAATGCCCCTGGCTTGGGCTACGTTGATCGCCGTCTTTACGTTTTTATTAAAAAACAACGTTTCAATCGCTAAGAGATCCGGGGTGTGTAGAGATAAAAGAGTGTCAATTGCTTCACCAATGGTGGCTAAACGTGCCGGGAGTGAGTCTTTTTTATTGGTTTGTATGCAGGCTGATTGAATGAGCGTGTCGACTGTGCCGACGCGCTCAAGTATCGCTACTCCCATTCGATCGTATCCGGGATCAACCGCAAGGACTTTCATAGGTTGTCGGCCGTAGTAAATATGTCTTGTACGTCTTCCAATTCCTCAAGTTTTTCAATCAATTCAGCCAATTTTTCGCCATCGCTGTCGAGGAGTCCGAGGGGAGTGGTTGGTACATACCCGTCTTCTGTTTTAGTAAAAGCCCAGGCGGCGGAACCGGGTGTGCCGAGCTGGTACCCAGCCTTAGTAAAGGCGTGTCGCACTTCCTGGCTGGTGCGGTTGTTGTTATCGGTAACGGC
This sequence comes from uncultured Candidatus Saccharibacteria bacterium, assembly GCA_964605695.1. Classification (GTDB taxonomy): domain Bacteria; phylum Patescibacteriota; class Minisyncoccia; order Phycocordibacterales; family UBA918; genus OLB19. Next base: position 615 of record CAZSDR010000067.1, read on the forward strand.
AGTGATAAGCATGGCTACGCCACCGGGGCCATAAGCCTCAAATAGTACCTCCTGTAGCGCGGCGCCTTCGGCACCGCGTCCTTTTTGGACCGCACGATCGATATTGTCTTTTGGCATAGAGTCGCTTTTTGCTCGTGAAATGGCAGCGGCTAATCCCGGTGAATTGATATCACCGCCGGCTTTCCGAGATTCCATCGCGATCAGAGCTGAGTGTTTGCTAAAAATACGACTCTTCACCGCGTCCGTGGCCGCTTTTTTGTGTTTTATTTTTGACCATTTATTATGCCCAGACATGATTAATTTAAATTGAATCTTTCGAATTGCTTATCTAATTTCTTATCGACCTCAGACCAAATATCTTTCTGACGACCTTGAGCTAAAAGAAGTGTACAAATTATCACGTCTGCCAATTCAACATCAAAGTCTATCTCTCTTTCTTTGTATCTTTGGTTTTCGTCATTTTCATACAGCGCCGCTTCAGCAAGTTCACCCACTTCCTCTTGCAATTTTATCAGGCGTGAGAAAAGGTGTTCTTTTTTAGAAAAAGCCTTATTAGTTCCGCGAAAATAAGTATCTATTTTCTTTATCCTCTCGTTTAAATAATCAGTTTTCATACAGTTTGCAAATGCTCATACGCCCGCGCGGAGGCGATGCGGCCGCGTGGCGTACGCTCCAAGAGGCCTTGGCGAATCAAATAAGGCTCGATCACATCTTCAATCGTTGACTGCTCTTCACCGGTTGCGGCTGCGATCGTATTGAGTCCGACCGGACCGCCATTGAACTTATTTATAATCGCATCCAAGACGGCGCGATCGGGTGCGCCAAGCCCAAGAGCGTCGATTTCCAGAAGAGTAAAGGTGCGGTCGACGATATCTGGAGTCAGGTCGCCAGCTTCCAATTGAGCCAAGTCGCGACAGCGCTTGAGAAGATAATTGGCAGTCCGCGGAGTGGCTCGACAGCGCTTGGCGATATTGGCAATTACTTCTTGTGGCGTGTTGATTCCAAGCAGGCGAGCTGAGCGTTCAAGGATGCGGCCGATTTCTTCATCATTGTAAAATTCAAGACGAAATGTACCGCCGGAAAAACGCGATCGTAACGGTGCTGAGAGGAGTGAAATGCGCGTGGTTGCGGCTACGAGAGTAAATGGTGGCAGTTCCAACTGCACAGTTCGCGCTGACGGACCTTTGCCGATGATGATATCAAGGACACCAGATTCCATGGCAGGGTAGAGAACCTCTTCGATTGACTTTGAGAGGCGGTGAATCTCGTCTATGAATAAGACATCTCCAGGGGTGAGGTTGGTTAGGATGGCGGCCAAATCACCAACGCGTTCAATCGCTGGTCCGGAGGTGGTACGCATATTAGTGCCAAGTGTGCCGGCAATCAGGTGGGCCAGAGTGGTTTTGCCCAATCCAGGTGGGCCGTAGAGCATAATGTGTTCGGCAGCGTGACCGCGTTCGCGGGCGGCAGTCAGTAAAATACGTAGGTTTTCCTTGGTTTTTTCTTGGCCAACATATTCCTCCCAGCTCTGCGGCCGCAAAGTCTGATCAAGGTTGCTGGCTCCCTCACGACTGAATCCTTGGCTGGTTTCCATGGCTCTAGTATAGCAAAAATAGGCTAAAAAGGTTCTCCGAGCTTGACTTTTTGGAGGTAGTATGCTAGTATAAATATATAAGGTTCCACAGGGCATTTCGGCCCTTTTCTTTACAATCTTACAAAGAGGATAGTACCGGGTCGCCTGGGGCGGCGTTTTTTGTGCCCAGAAAGTTTCGATTCGAGTGTATAATCCTCTAAACAACAAAAGGTTGTCTTTCGAGGACGTCGTGGTACTTACCACGAGTAAGCCCACTGCGGCTCTCCTTAGATCTGCAACCACTTCTTCGCGGAAGTTTTGTTTAGAGGATTATCTACTTGAACTGTTCAAGAGGCTCTCAAGGAACGTAAACCGAATATAGCATAGAAACAAAAAAGCACCTATTGACCAGGGCTTTTTTTGTTTTCAAAATCAAATTACTCTTTGTGCGTATGCCGACCTGAATTCAAATCGATTACTCGTTTTAATTCAGCCAACGACGTTTCTCCATGTATAACGCGCCCCACACCATCTTCAGCCATTGTCGGTATGCCTTGCGGCTGTGCCGCTTTATCAATGATATGTTCTCGAGGATCTCGGATAACCGCTTCTTCAACAGCGGTGTCGACCAGAATCGCTTCATAGAGTCCTTGTCGACCTTTGTAGCCAGAAAAATTACACTGCTCACATCCTACCGGTTCAAAGAGAGTGAAGTCAGCCGGTACTTCAGGTGGTGCTGGATGGGTCGCCAACACTTTCAAGATGAGCGTTCGCTCCTCTTCGCTTGGTGTGTATGAGCGTTTGCAGTGCGTACACAACAAGCGCACCAATCTTTGTCCGATTACTATATTAATGGCACTACCAATCATGCGTGGATCAACTCCCAAGTCAATGAGTCGGGGGAATGCGCCCGCTGCGCTGTTGGTGTGAAGAGTGGTAAACACCAGGTGTCCGGTCTGAGCCGCATGGATGGCGGTTTCAGCCACTTCACGATCACGGATTTCACCGACCATGATGATGTCGGGGTCTTGGCGCAATATGGCGCGCAGTCCCGAAGCGAAAGTGTAGTCTTCTTCAACTTGAGTTTGGACGATATCTTCAACTTTGTACTCAACCGGATCTTCAATAGTAATGATCTTAACTCCGGTTGAATGGGCGGTGCGCAGGAACGCATAGAGTGCCGTTGTTTTTCCGCTACCGGTTGGTCCGGTGGTGACAATCAATCCGTTTGGTCGGCCGATTTCTTCTTTCATTTTATTAAGGAGGATCGGATGAAGCCCCAGTGTCTCCATTGAGAAACTGGCCACGGTCGGATCAAGAAGACGCATCACCATGGACTCGCCGGATGATCCGGGTATTACCGAGGCGCGCACCTCGATGTCTTTTTCCGGTATTGAAAAAGAGAAGCGGCCGTCTTGCGCTTCGTCTTTGATATTAAGAATCATTCCCGAAAGAAGCTTCAAACGCGACATCAAGCGACTGTATAAGGAACGATCAAGGTGGACGATGTCCTGCAGTACTCCATCCAGGCGATAACGAAGGCGAATGCCGGTTTCTTCCGGTTCAATGTGTACGTCAGAGGCGGCGAGCGCGATGGCACCCGCAAAAATTACTTCGAGTGTATCAGAAACACGGCGGGCGTTGTTGAGAGTCCTGATTTCGGTCAGTTTTTCAGCGATCAAGTCTGCGCTTTTAAGACGCTGAGTGTTTTTGGCGATGTTCTCCGGATTTATATCAAGTACGCCCTGTTTGACGGCGGCTGTGTATTTGCGATCTTTATATCTTTGCCAACCATGCTCGAGGCTTTTTGTGGAAGCCATGTAAATAGTCGTGGTCCAACCCTCGTTCTTGAGACGTTCCAGAAGTTCCTTGGTTTGCGGATTGTTGGGGTTTCGAATTGCAACTGTCAGTACTTTCCTGGCTTGTTCAAACGCAATCACCTCAGCCAAGCGCGCGTCCTCTTCTTTTATAACCAGTAATGCGTCGGGATTGATGGTAACGCCTCGAAGGTCTACATACGGATATCCGTACTGAGTGGCAAGGGAAGAGATCAGCCGTTCTTCCTCCTCGCGGCGTAGCTCGTTCATCTTATTGGTTGAAAATGTGTCATCGAACTCTTGCATTACTTGTATTGTAGCAGGTCGGGAAAATGTGTTTGGATGATTTCTAGCATAAAAGGTCTCAATTTGGGTGGGTGTTTTCCCTCGTCTTCAGACGATCACTTC
>CAZSDR010000068.1:0-4395 GCA_964605695.1 uncultured Candidatus Saccharibacteria bacterium
AACCCGCTAATAGCACGATAAGAAATGATGAGCGATGTGAAATATGTTTTTTAAAAACATATGTGAAAAAAAATAATAAGATTAGAAAAAATGCCGTCGCGTATAGTGACTGCGCGAAATTTCCTATCAGTTCCAAAATAAATGCCTGAGTTGGCCCTGACGTACTTTCCACCGGAATTCTACTTACAAATCTCAAGTAAGCCTCTCTCGGCAGAGGAACTAAAAAAACGGAATGAAAAACAAAAAACATTTTATTAAGATCGTCATTTTTTCTTCTTTTACGCAAGTTCTTTCATCATATGGATATTTTTGGCACGATTTAGGCACGATACTTCAAAATCTAAAATTACTTCCGCGATTTATTTACAAATTTTCTGGTCACAATTGCCAGTAAGCTAATTATAAAAACAACTACGGAAACCGTAAACACCAATGCCCAACCTTTAAAGTTATGTGCAGACTGTTCACCATTTGGCCCTGCAGACATTGACGCCGACATTGCAAGGCCCATTAAGGAATAGCCACCAACTAAAAAACTTACGATTGTAGAAAAATACCAAATCCGACTGTTAATTATTTTTTTCATCCTTGCCTACTACTTCTTTCCGCCACCAATGTGAATTATATCCCTCGTAAACGTCTGACAGTTATTTGAAAGTGGTGATCAAGCTCCTAATTTTCTTCCTGATTTCAGAATCCTATTTATCTTTTCTTCATTAACGTTTGGAATTTCTCTGCACATCGCCCTGGCTTGTTGGACTCTCCACTATGATCGTTAATCTTAGTTTGAGTAACATATGGTGAGTCTGCATTGTTTCCTGGCACTCCGCCACCGACCGCACCCATACCTGCCTCAACCGTATCAGTCTTTATCCACTCATGATTCACTAACCCACCTGCGATATTTGCTGGCCTTGAACAAAGATACACCTTCAAACCTTCTGGATCTATAAAGTTCACAGGATCACTTAAGACATACCCGATGGATTTCGCTTTTCGGATTTGTCACCTCTGCTAAGCGACCATAGCCATTGAGAGAAAGTGCGGTGGTTTGGCTGTAAGGAGAGGTGATTCCTGTGTGGCTCGGTCAATAGTTATAAACATCCATTGGGTCCAAATACATAACAGGTGATCGATAGCGAAAGTAAAAATGCAAAGAAAGAAAGCACTGAAATCAACAGTTTCAAAATAGGTCGGACCTTTAATAGTCTTTTTCGAAACAATACAAACAGTGTTATTGCGACTGTTGTGGCCACAATTTGAATTGGGAGCAAGCTAGGTCTATCTCCATCAGGAACGTAAGGCCTGTATCCAGATAAAAAAATCAAAATTACCGTAATCATCCAGCCTATAGGCTGAATGACTAAAAATAACCATAGATTATTAACAACAGATCCTACTGAGCTCCCCATGCAAACCCCCAACAATTCATCGCGTTCCAGCCCGCATCAAAGGAATTATATTTGATTTTTCCTGCTTTCGCCAGTCTCTGAATGAGCCGAGCTCTATCGATAGTCTTTTGATCTTCAGTGCTGTCCCGCTTTTTGCAACTTACTGTAACCCCAGGAACATCGTCTTTCGATGTATAATACTTCTCATCTCCTGTAGCTTTGGATTTATTGAAGTGGTACGTAGTCTCATTTGGGTAAAAATCGAATACGCGCACTCCGCCGTTTGGATCATCAACATACAAAAATTGTAAAGTAATTTTCGTAACCGCGAAGCAGCTCCGCTACTGTTGTACTAATATCGTCATTTTTTTCAGTCTTTGAAATGAGGGATAAGCGGCTATAAGTCCGATATAGGTAAGCGCCAAAAAAGGAATAAGATATGATGCATTTTCCTCCCTTTTTGCCATAAGATATCCTATTCCTGAGCACGCTAGAAAGCATGCGGCTCTCACCATGGTGCTACTTGTATAATAACCTGCTAATTTCACAAAATTTTGATCTTCATTGTTGTAATTTAAATATTCATCAATTGTTTTTTCGTCATAATAATTTTTTCCATCGAGACCCTTGAGTAAGGTGAGATTGTCTTTCGTCCATTCAATCTTTATTCGACTTAAATTTCTCGCTTTCGACATATAAATAAATTCAAAAGACGCGCCCGTAAAAAATAGACACAAAGCTATTATGGTCTTTAATAAATTACTACCACTAAAGTACGATTGAATTTCTATTGCTGCAAAAGAATGCTTAGAAACTAAGTATATAAGAATTAAAGGAATTATCGAGAAAATAACAAATACAAATAAATTCCCTTCGATAGTCTTTTTTACTCTCAATTGAGCGTTCATAATCGACTCCTAGTCCAAAAAAACATTACTACGCGTCTACTTATCATTAATCTTACATTGGGGCGGATCGGGGATCTTCTTTTTTTCCTTATTGCGCTCCATACAATCCCAAAGATCGACCAAGTTCAGGCCTGTTGAAATTATGCCAGATATCAAAAAGCAGGTGTTACGTTGTGGTCCCGGTGGAGCCCTTAAACAGCCCGCCAAAGCTGCATCTCCGGTTAAGTTTATCGCAAACTGAGAGTCTGATCCCATGCACTTTACAAAAGTACTTTCAGCCGATAATCCAGTAGAGTCTATCAGATTTAATGGTTCTTGCAGCACATAACCATACAAATTCGTATCCCCGCCGTCGAAATCAATCGGATCTTTACTCAACCACCGACCTATTTCGCCATCATAGTGTCTTGCACCAAACTGAACAAGGCCCGTCCGATGGTCATACAGCCCGCTCGCATATCCAAACGGCTGGAACCCGGGATTTGTATCGCTAATAACTCTACCCCATTCGTCGTAGTCCATTCTCTGAGCAACGGTGCCATCATCGATTTTTACAACTAGTCTTACTGAGCCGCGAGGATCTGTAACTAATCTATATTTGTTGCCACCCTTAACAATGTACTCCGGGCTGTTTGGTTTTGTTCCCCATATTACTTGCGTAAAATTACCGCTCGCATCCACTCTTGCTACAACTTTGAGTTGGTCAGAATATATGAATAGCTCTTCCAAGTTACCGTTTACTCGAATTTCTGCTTTTCTATTGAGTCCATCGTATCGGTAGTTCACGACATCGCTATTTGGCAAAGTCACGTTTCTGAGCTTACCCCATGCGTCCCAGCTGTAGTTGGTCTGGTCGCTCGTGCTGGTATCGAGCTTTGAGGTGGTTTCGCCGTTTCTATTGTGTGTGAACTGATAGTTGTTCCAGGTCGATAGGCGGTCATGCCCATCATACGTAGCAGTAAATGCAGTGCCGCGCACTTGGCCGCTTGTGCGGTTGGAGTTTGAGTCGTAGGTGTTTTCGGAGGCCAAGGTGGAATTGACTTCGACCTCATCCAAACGACCGGCTGTATCGTAGGTGTAGTCGTAGGTTGTTGTTGTTCCAAGTACGTTTTCACTCATTTGAGTGATACGGCCTAGTAGATCTCTCGTTAATGAGTAACTGTACTTGGTGTTGCCGCTGTAACTTACCGTGTAGCCGTTAAATTCACCGTACGTGGAGCTATAGGTAAGGCTCTCGCTTAAACCCCCAATCGTGATTGCGTCGGTTAAGCCGGTTGTGGCGTTTACTGAGTAGGTGAGATCACCTGCGGTTTCTAGGATGGAATCTAGATCGTAGGTGTAGTTCCAAGTACCGACCGTTGCATCAGCATCATCCTTGATAGTCATGGAGGCCAATCGGAGATCGTCGTAGGTGATAACGAGCTGACCAACGTAGTCGCTACCAAAGTTTCTCCACAGTTTGGTCGACTGGAGCATTGGACCCTTTCGGGTAAACTCGTTGGAGAGACCGAACGGGCTGGTGACCAGTGTTGGTAAGCCATTTATATCGTACGAATAATAATTGTAGGTGTTTGTGCCGTCGCTTACGGAGGAGAGCTTTGTCGAGTTAGACTCATACGTGTAAACGAGTTGGCTGCCGTTTGGTCTTTGAACTTTAGAGAGCACACCGTCGTCGTTGTAGTAATAGTGTATCCCAAAAGTATTATTGCCGTTAATTTCTGGGGGCAGGAGTGATGCTAAAAGCTCTGTCGCTTTTCCGTAGCTGTAGTAGTGAGCATCACGTCCAGGGGGCTGAATGGACGCCACTTTTCCGTTGGCGTCGTATGTGTAATTGATCTCTCTGCTATCTGGAAGAGTAATTTTTGTATTATTCCCAGCTAGATCGTAAGCGTAAGTGGTAACTTGCGAGAGTGCGTTTGTTACCGTCTCCAAGAAGCCAGAAGACAAGTAGGCATATGTGGTTGTTCGCGATCCTTGAGTTGTTGTAGCAAGCTTACCGGTGCTTCGGGCGCCGGTTTTTGTGGCGCACTCCAACAATTATCTGCGCCTATACCTTCCATTTTCGAGAACGGCGGGATTCTGGCTCCCCGGCTCCG
>CAZSDR010000069.1:0-743 GCA_964605695.1 uncultured Candidatus Saccharibacteria bacterium
GAGACTGAGGAGATGCTACCCCGTTGGTTTGATTATGCTGACATTCCCTATACTAAAATGTGGGTCGATGATGAGTATTGGCTACCACACGTACTGAAAGGAGAGACCTTGCATGGTAGGTTTCTGTTTGATGACAAAGAACGAGTCATTGACCATGAACTCAAACTCGGCGTCCCCATGAGCCAAGGCTAGGGCAGGGCTATATATAAAAATTAATCAATGTCGCACAATCACTCTTTTGCGACATAACCAATAAAACAAATAAAGGCTTAATTCTCCTGCTGCGGCCATCCTCTAGAGACTGCCTCAGTAAACATGAGGCTGAATCGTTTGTCCCCCACTATTCATTCACTGAGCTTCTTTGTAGATTTTTAAATTTTAAATAATTTTGTATCAGAAAATTTTTATTCCATGAAAATCTTTGTTTGTGTTGATCGATTGAGTTTCTTCACTTTTCTCAATTTCACTTCCCTACACAAAAAACACAAATCCGCCGAAGCGGATTTGTGTTTGATCAGTATAACATACTTTTAAAGATCCAGTGTCACCCAGAAAGAAAATGTGTGTACTAAACCCGTAAAATTTGATGAAGTGTAATGTGAGTCTGGGGTGTAAGCCCGTTAAAACCGATAAGATGCGCGGAGCGCGAGCGAGACAATACGAGGCGTATTTAATATACGATGAGTGTTGTCGAACGAAGTGCGACAATGCAGATTGCGGTTTTAACAGGCTTACAATGGAGG
>CAZSDR010000069.1:753-4270 GCA_964605695.1 uncultured Candidatus Saccharibacteria bacterium
AGTCTAGAGGGTCCAAGTAAGCCTCAATACCCGCAAACGGTGAGAGCGCTGCGCCACAGCCGGTAACACTCTTAAATTGATTGAAAGCCATCACCTGCACACCTTCGCTCACATACAACGTGTAATGGAGGTGTGGGCCGGTTGAATAGCCGGTACTGCCAACATAGCCAACAATGTCTCCTGTCTTAACCTGCTGACCTGGAGTGACCGATACTTGGCTTAAGTGCGCAAACATGGAAGAAAGGCCGTTCGGATGATCAATCAGAAGCCACTTACCCCATGAATAACAACCGGGCACCGAGTCGGTATTCCCTACATTACGAACCGTACCGGAAAGCGGAGCAAAGAGCTGAGTACCGGTCGGGGCTCCGAGATCGAGACCATTGTGCTGACTACCCCCATACGCACCTGACTGAGCAAATTGAGTGTAACCAAAGCGTTGGGTGATGATTGGATTCTTCATCGGCCAGATAAAAACCGGCGTACCTTTAGCAGGGATCGTATTGGGATCAAGAATAAATTTAATCTGAGATTCTATCTCGCGCACTTCAGCGAGCAGTTGATCGCGGGCAGCTTGTTTCTCAGACAGCATTTTTTGATAATTGGCCTCTTCATTTTTGGTGGCTGAAAGCAGTTCTGCCTTATCTGCTTGATTGCTCTCAAGGATGACCTGTTGGTCACTGTATTGAGATTTAAGACCCAACAATTGCTCTCGTTGTTTGGCACTGAGAGTCCGATTATTTTCAAGGGCATACTTCAGCTCCCCCAGTTCGTTAACTTTGTCTTCGACACCGGTCCGTACCGTTTCGAGTTCTTCAAATGTATTCCAAAAATCAGACAGATTATTATGACGGAGAAGCACCTCAATCATTGATTCATCTCCATTGATCTTCAGGCGCCGCAGAATATGACGAACGCTTTCTTGATTTTCAAGAATTGAGCTTTCTGTATCAGTTATTTCATTGGAAATTTTTTCGATCGTCAGGTCGGTGGAAGCGATCTGATTTTCAGTCAGGCGAATGTCGGCCAAGACTTTCTTACGCTCCAACTCAAGTTGGTTAATAGCTTTTTGTAATGTGTCTTTTTCGGCACCAACTTCCTTCAGGGCTGCCTCGTATTCGGCTATCTCTTTTTGGATTTCTGTTAAGCGAGAGCTACGTTCTTCAATCTGTTTCTGTAATTTATCGATGGCGGTTTCAGCATAGGTTAAGCTCACTCCTATGGAAAGAAGCGGGAAAATCACCAGGCCACATATAAATGCTCGAAAAGCTCTACTACTCATGCTAACTCATTTTAGCACAGATGGTTTTGAGACGATCCAAAGTTTCTGATTTACCCAACACAAAAGCTACCGTAAACGGATCAGGGGAGCGTTCTAGGCCGGTTAAAGCGAGCCGTAACGGCCACAACAGCTCGCCCTTCCCCACCTTTTCTACATAAGGCCATAAAGCGTTTTTTACTCCTTCTGGCGAACTGAAATCGGCCTTTTCAAGCAGTGCCAGAGCTTCCTCTAAGCGCGGGAGAGCCGCTTTAGGACTTGGATCGTTTTTCCACATCAATAGGTCGAGAGAGACGTTTGGAGACTTGAAAACGAAGTCGTACTCCCCTGCCCTCAATGATTCTTCGACTTCTTTACGGGTATGAGCTCGTTCACGCAAAGTCGGTAAAAGGCGCAGAAATACCTCTTCATTGAACTCCGGATTGTTGGCATATACGGCATCAATCACCGGTGCAAGGTACGCGCGGTATTCCTCATCGGTAAGACGTTCGAGGTACTGTTTATTCATCCACAACAATTTTTCTTCGTTGAAAGCACCGCCACTTTTTTGAATCTTTTCTATAGAAAAAGCTCTGATTAGTTCTTCTTTGGAAAACAGCTCTTGCTCAGTGCCCGGATTCCAACCGATTAAAGCGAGAAAGTTCACCATAGCCTCCGACAAATATCCTTCCCGGCGATAATCAAGAATGTCTTTGGCTCCATCACGCTTGCCGAGCTTCTTGGTTCGATCGTCACGCAAAATCGGTGGCAGAGTGACAAACACCGGATACGGGATCTCAAGCGCATCATAAATGGAGAGGAACTTCGGGGTACTGGCAATAAATTCGTCAGCGCGCAGGATGTGCGTTACCCCCATCTCTAAGTCATCGATGATATGGGCAAAATTATAGGTGGGATAACCGTCAGCTTTGATGAGAACAACATCGTCAAGCATTTCAGGACCAGCTGATAATTCACCGCGAACGGCGTCATGCCATACATAGCGCTTCACGTCAGACACTTTAAGACGAAGTGGCTTGGAGCCGTCCCACACATCAAAATGTTCCGGCCGATGATCACGAAATAGAAATGGTCGTTTCTCTTTCTCCGCTTGCGCGCGAAAGGCGGCCACTTCTTCCGCGGTATATGGATCAGGATACGCCAATCCCTTTTCGATCAGCATCTCGGCGTATTTACGATAACTAGGTAGACGCTCTGACTGAATACACGAACCAAACGGCCCTGGCTTATCTGGACCATAATCCCAATCAATACCAAGCCATGTCAGTGACTCTTGTATGTGCTCAATTGAGCCGGCAACCTCTCTCTCTTTGTCGGTATCTTCGATACGAAGAATGAACGTGCCCTGATGCTGACGGGCCAGCAACCAAGCAAACAGTGCGGTGCGGACGCTACCAATGTGCATGAATCCGGTAGGAGAAGGAGCGAATCTGGTGACTACTCTTCCCTGTTGTGTATTCCCATTATTCATAAAGCAACATCAAAGTATTTTGGCATTTCAGTCATGTTCTCCAATTATTCCGATCAATGTATCAGCGATAGTAATAGCGGCGTCTGCACCAGCAAAAGCCACTGCGGCGGCACTCATAGCCTGATATTTTTCAGGATTGCTCATAATACGATTGACTTCTGCCGCGAGCAAGCCGTCGGTAATGTTACCCTCTTCAATCACACTGGCCGCACCGGCACGAGCATAGGCAAACGCATTATGGTGCTGGTCATGGCTGATTGATTCTGGTATCGGCACCAAAATTGAAGGTTTGCCTTTATGGGCTATTTCAAAAATAGTCCCCGAACCGGCGCGCGATATCACCAGAGCGGCGGCGCTTAATGCCATCGTCATACCATTCCCATCAAGCGAGCCGCGCACAAAGTATCGAGACAATAATTCCGAATCCGAGATCAAGCCACTCGCAGTCTCCGAAATAGCCGCGGCGGAGGCGTTCCCGGTCTGGTGCAAAATGGTGTAATTGGGCAATAGCTCATCAAGAGACTGGAGAATTAAAATATTTATTCTCTCCGCCCCTTGCGAGCCTCCGGTTACAAATATAAGAGGTTTGTCTCCCGGCAACCCTAGAGATCCGAGCGGATCGGAGTGAGATTCAAAAAAAGACTGTCGGATCGGAAGTCCGGTTTGCGCGGTTTTTTCCGGAGGTAAAAAACGCGCCACCTCATCAAAAGAAATAGCAATGTAGCGTGCAAATTTTGCACCAAATCGAATTGCGAACCCTGGTGGAC
>CAZSDR010000070.1:0-4270 GCA_964605695.1 uncultured Candidatus Saccharibacteria bacterium
TTTAAGAATACAAGAATTGATGCAAAGAGCCGGAGCTATGGGAGCTAACGATTACGAACCAGGCGCTTTTAGAAACATATTGATCTCGCTAGAAAAGGGAGACCTTACGCCAGAAGAAGCGGTGAGAAAAGCAGAGCAGATTCTAGAAAATAAACAAGACTACCACTAAAACAGCTTTTCTACCACCGCTTTTACGTCGCCACCATCCGCTTGGCCTTGAAGGTCTTTCATCAGGGCGCCGACAAGCATACCCATTTTAGCCTTGTCTGTAATACCAAGCTCTTTTTGTTTAGCTTCTGCCAAAGGGCGAATGGCTTCCTGACTCAAGAGGGTAGGGAGGTAGCTTTCGAGAATCACCAGTTCTTCTTTTTCGTGTTCAGCCAATTCGGTACGACCAGCCTGTTCGTAGACTGCGATTGATTCTTTGCGTTGTTTGGCGAGTCTTTTGATAACAGTTAGCACTCCTGCGTCATCGAGCTGATCTTGTGGGGTCTTGCCGGTAGCGACCAGTTCGTTGGTGACAGCAGTTACTATGCCGCGAACAGTGCGCAGTCTGACTTCATCTTTAGCCTTAAGTGCTTCCTTGATTGAGCTCCGGAGTTCTTCGTGAAGTGACATAGAGCTTAAGTATAGCACACGAAAGTTTCTACAGAAGCCTTACCTACCATGCTACAATAGCGGTTATGGAACCGGTTTCTGTGCTTATTCTGGTGCTTTTGGTGGCGATATTTGCTGTCCTTATTTACGTATTTTTCCTGCGCGCCGAGTCAAAGCAGGGAAGCAATGAAGGCATCCTCCTTATGCAACAACAGCTTCAGGAACTACGCTCAACTGTCGACAAGAGGCTTGGTGACAGCAGTAAGGCAATTCAGGATTCGGTCCAACAACAACTTTCTGAATCGACAAAGATTGTACGGGAAGTCACTGAAGGCTTAGCGAAGCTCGGCGAGACGAATCGGCAGGTAGTAGGCTTTGCCGAGCAGCTTAAACAATTGCAAGACGTTCTCAAGAATCCAAAACAGAGAGGAATCTTGGGTGAGTACTACCTTGAAGCAGTTTTGCAAAATGTTCTGCCGCCGGGAAGTTTTCAGATGCAGTACGCTTTTCAAAATGGCGAAATTGTAGACGCGGCGGTCTTTGTCAAAGACAAAGTGATTCCGGTGGATTCCAAGTTTTCACTTGAAAACTATAATCGATTGGTTGAAGCACGTGATGCTACCGAGAGAGCAGCCATAGAAAAGCTTTTTATTAACGACCTCAAACTTCGCATTACTGAAACAGCCAAATATATTAAGCCGTCAGAAAAAACGATGGATTTTGCCTTCATGTTTATTCCCTCTGAAGGCGTGTACTACGACCTTCTTTCAAACACCATCGGCGGGGGAGAGGAGAACCTGATCCAGCGCGCGGCCGGAAAGTATAAGGTCATCATTGTCTCGCCGACTTCTTTCCTGGCCTACCTGCAGACCGTTTTGCAAGGCCTTAAGGCCATGGAAATCGAAGAGAAAGCAAAAGATATTATAAAAAATGTAGAGAAGCTCGGTACCCACATCGGCAAATACGAAGACTACTACCAAAAGCTCGGCAATTCTCTCGCCACCTCGATCAATCACTACAACGCCGGCTACAAAGAATTAGGCAAGATGGACAAAGACGTCTTACGAATAACCGGAGAATCAGCCGGTTTAGAGCCGTTGGCTTTAGAAAAGCCCACTCGCGGCGAGGATGAATAAGTTTCGCCGCGCCATCCCGTGAGGGAAAGCGCGGCGTAATACCCGACTAAGTTTGGGCTGAGCCCGCCAAAGGCGGACATTTCTCGATATTCGAAGATATTTCATCGACCAAGCGAAGGGTGGCTCGGTCAAAGCACCCACCCTCCTTGGTGAGGGCTATCTCGAAAAGACGCCTCACATACTCGGGCAGAAAACGAGTTTCTCCCGGCTGAACTCGGAAGCGCTTAGCGAGGGTGTATAGATCTCGTCGTTCCTCAACCGCCGTCTTGGCTGCACCGAAGATTTCTCTTTGAGCAGTTCTCCATAGCTCCATCCTTGCAGGAGTCCAAGGATTCTCCTTTACCGCCAGGAGTTCCTGAATCGCCTGTAAGACGGCATTCACCGCAAACCAACCTTGTAGCTCTTGGTCTTTTTGTTCCGTCCACATTTGCTTACCTCCGGGTTCCCCAACCCGTAAGCCTTTTAGTTAGGCTAGCTCCCCAGCACTAAGCTACAACACCACCTTGCAAAAAACAAGGTTTTCTTGTAGTATGGCGCGCATTATGGCTGAGAAAAAGACTACAAAAAAAGCTCCTAAAGCGGCTCCGAAAGCCGTTTCTAAGACGAGTAAAAAAGTTGTTAAGGCAACAGACGATAAGACTTTCGCCATTATTGAGACTGGTGGCAAGCAATACATTGTCCAAACTGGAGATGTACTTGACGTAGAACTCCTTGGCGGCGACTTAAAAGAAGGGGACAAAGTAGACTTTGATACCGTTCTTCTGACTGATGACGGGTCAAAAACCACTATTGGCACACCATACGTAAAGGGAAGCAAGGTGACAGCGACCTATATCGAGGAAGCAAAAGGTCCGAAAATTTCTATCATCCGCTACAAAGCCAAAAGTAACCGCGATCGCAAGCTTGGTCATCGCCAACATTACGCTCGAATAAAAATAGAATCTGTCTAATTCTCGTAAAAACAAAACCGCGCGCCTTAGGGCGCGCGGTTTTGTTTTTACGTACTTTTAGCTGGCAACTTTCGCTGAAGCATCAACTTCCAACTGTGTCTTCACTGCAGCGGCCGCTTTTTCAATTATCTGGGCCTTCGTTTGAGCAGAAAACTCCGTTCTGACACCAGCTTCAGCAGAGGTCGCGGGAATTGCAGAGGTAACCGCCTCTCTTACTCTCATTTCAATCTCGGCTTTTTTCGCGCCAGCGTAGGCATACCACGGAAACTTCACTGTCACAGAACCGTCATTTCTAACCGTCGTACGAGCAGTGACCGTAGTTGGGAAGATACCGAAAATACGAGCTTGTTCGTAATGACTTACCGAGACTTCCGTATCTGACGCATCTATATCACGCACATTGTCATTCGTCTCAATAACGGTACGAACATAGGAATCAAGATCTGCTTCGGTCGTTACCGATCCTGACGACTCGACAGAAGTATTCACACCCACATTAACTCCAGGAACCGTGATGGAGATCATTCCGTCAGACCCTTCACCTGAATCACTTCCATTACCATTAACGTTCCCACTGATATCAACAGAAACTCCCGTATCAGTTCCGGTGTTGATATTTATACTGCCGCTCACACCTCCTCCTGCTCCCACTGCCAGAGCCGAAGCAGGGATGCTTATAGACAATACTGCTGTACATATCACTCCTAATAGTTTTTTCATAGCTTTTTATTTCCGTTGTTACTAAAAGGGGACCTGTATATTAGGACCACCTATATAGTATAGACGAAACGAGAGTAGATGCATTACGAAGATATCGTTTGACACTATCAGTATTTTATATTGTAAATTTTATCCGAGATGATTAGTTTCGGTTGCGTAGTGCGCTTTTTATCGTCTCGGGATCGGCGTATTCGAGCTCACTACCGGTAGAAAGACCACGACCGAGTTCGGACACTTTTATATTATTGGTTTCAATCAAGTCTTTCAGGAGAGTGGTGACATACCGACCGGTATTCTCACCATCGGGATTTACTGCAAAAGCGAGAATAATTTCAGTGAGATTTTCGTTCACACGCTCACTTACCAGAGCCTTAAGAGCGCCTCCACGCACCTTACCATTTTCTTTTTCGGAGAGTAGGGGAACGGTGCCGCCTAACACAAAATAAAGACCTTCGTACACACCACTACGCTCTATCGCTTGAATATCGCTATCGCTCGCCACGATTAGGAGTTTAGTGTGATCACGATTCGAGCTGTCGCAAATAGAACACAGTATGGCCGAACCACCATTACGAGAGAAAAATCGATGACAGGCATGACATTCGGTTACGTTTGTTCTCAGAGAAGTAATAAGTGTGGCTAATTCTTCGGTGTCAGGAGAGGGCATAGTGAGGATATGAAAAGCAAACCGCCGCGCCTGCCGGGCTCCAATTCCGGGAAATTTCTCAAAGTAGGTGATGAGTTTGTCGAGATTGTTCATAATTAAAACTCATCGCCGCTGGCACCGGCAGTATGGTGAGTGTCAATATTGAGAAAACGAACGTGACGCTCATCGAAATAGAGTTCGGCTTTGCCGACCGGGCCGTT
>CAZSDR010000071.1:0-1864 GCA_964605695.1 uncultured Candidatus Saccharibacteria bacterium
CATGCCTTGGTGGTGCCGGTGGTGGCGGTCGTCAAAGACGACCGCCACAAACCGGTACGCCTTATTGCTCCACGGCGTTTAGAAGAGCAATTTCATAATGATATTTTGCTCGCCAACGCTGAAGCTCATCGTTTTGCTATTTCCTATCATAAGGATCGCCGTCGTCAAAAACTTCGTAACTTAAAATAAAAGCAAATGGTATAATATGAGTGTATGAAACGCACTCATGTTGCCGTCTTGCGTGGCGGCCCGAGCGAAGAACATGCGGTTTCTCTAAAAACCGGTTCTAGTGTATTGCGCTCTTTGAATGAGACTGATTATCTGGCGCGGGATATTGTCATCACTAAAAATGGCGAATGGCTGATCGCCGGAAAAGTGTACTCTCCCGAAAAAGCGTTGGCAGCTGTCGATGTTGTCTTTAATGCCTTGCATGGCGCGTACGGAGAAGACGGACAGATACAACGACTCCTTGAGCGACTTGGTATTCGTTACACCGGCAGTGGTTCATATGCTTCAGCTATCGCGATGAATAAAGTGATGACCAAAGAACACTTGCGCGATTCCGGGATTCTGATGCCTCCGCACTTTCGGTTGTCGCGTTCCGGCGGGCAAGACATCTATCGCTCGGTTCAAGTTATCGGCGATTTGTTTGGTCCGATATACGTGATAAAACCATTAACGGGCGGCTCTTCGATCGGTACACGCATCGCTCGGGGTATTGGTGAACTGACTATTGCTATTAAAGATGCTTTTGAGAATTACGAAGATGTGATGGTGGAAAAGTACATAGCGGGAAAAGAAGCGACTGTTGGTGTGGTGGAAAATTTCCGCGGTGAACCGATTTACGCGTTACCGGTGGTAGAAATTGCCGCGTCTCCTCAATCCGAATTTTTTGATTATGATTCAAAGTATGGAGATATCTCCAGTGAGATCGAAATTTGCCCCGGCCGGTTTTCACTTAATGAAAAAGACGCTCTTATGGCGGCCAGTCGACTGATTCATCAATCTCTGGGGCTGCGCCATTATTCTCGCTCGGATTTCATTGTTGGTGACGATGGTGTCTACTTCTTAGAGGTGAATACCTTGCCTGGACTCACTCCGACTTCACTCTTACCGAAAGCAGTTACAGCCGTCGGCAGCAATTATCGTGATTTTGTGAGACACGTCATTGATCAGGCATTGGCTTGAATGTACACACACGATACTTCCGAACATACCGCCAGTTGAGGCTCTGGTGGTATGATTGTTGAAGTATGAGAGAAGGCGCAAGACATGAAAAAGTAGGTATTTTATTGGCGGCCTATATAATCGGCTTCACTACGGCATTTATTGCTTTTGAATTAAATGATCTGAAACCGATTGCCAAATTTGGTGTCGAGCCCTACCACTCAACTCTTCGATCAGATTCGGTAAACAACCGAAAAAGTGACAACGCGATTATTTTCCAAGATGCGAGCGGTCTATATATCGGTAGTGAAGATACCAAAATTCTCATCTCTCTGAACGCGGCCGAAGTGCCAGACATAACCGAACCGACCGCTGGTGTTCATCATACCCTTCATGGGGTGGTGCAGTCTCCAGATGGTGCGTATGTGTATTTCTGTGAACAACAAATCCTTGCGGTTTCCGAATGTGTTCCTTTTATATATGAAGTGGCTACCTCGAAACTCTATCCGGTAGCGTTTGATGGTGATGCAGAAATGATTGATCCTGAACGTGTTGAATTCAGATGGTCTGCTGAAGGGGTTTTGACCGCTGAAGGCATGTCTTCTGTATCGGCAGATTCTCCCTGGCGGATGGAAACTTCTTCTGGCGTTTGACCTTGAATAAAAAGCAATTCTTGGTAGACTGGTGCTCACTCGGG
>CAZSDR010000071.1:1964-4220 GCA_964605695.1 uncultured Candidatus Saccharibacteria bacterium
GGGCCCGTAGCTCATTTGGTAGAGCGCCTCATTTGCACTGAGGAGGCGGGGGGTTCGAATCCTCTCGGGTCCACAACCACACAAAACACCAGCTTCATGCTGGTGTTTTGTGTGGTTGGCTGGGTGTTGGGAGGATTCGAAAGCCGCAGCGAAGCGAGGCGGGGTCGCGAGCACTTACTAGAATTGGAGTGAAACGAACAATTATAGTTAGTGACTCGTGACCGAATCCTCTCGGGTCCAAAAATGGAAATTGTTAGAATCCAATTTTGTGTTAGTATTCAAAGTAATCTCACAAAGACAGGTACTTTTAACACGGTGTCTGCGTGGGATTGCCGGACGACCTCGAGCCTCGTTTTGCGGTACAGAGCGGGTTGTGTCCAAAATTCTGTAGGCGCGGTCGTCCGGCATGCTCGCACTTAAACCTGCGAGCTATTTTTTATGCCGGATTAAAACATATAAGCCACCAACTGCGACACTGCATCAACCGCCAACTCTACCCAAATTAAAAACAGGACTGCAATGATAGCTATGATGGCGAAGGTGCGTTTTGTTGGGTTATTGATTTTTCTCGCAGCCAGATCAATTCCTGCTCCAGCAGCAAAAAGGAGCATACCCATAAATAGGAAGTCTCCCGGCATCCAGTCCCAACCGCCACCTGCGCCTCCATAGATACTCGCACTTGGGTTAAATAGGGTTAAGGTTAAAGGTATAAGCAGGATCATACCTACTACTAAAGCAATACGATTGATATTTTTACGTGGCATATCCTCATTAAACTTATTTCACTCGATTTTGGTTACACCCTATGAGCGCTTGACCTCTTTGGTGTCTAGCTGTAACTTTTTAGTATATCGTCCTTTGACGTTCATGATGGAGAAGATGACATGAGGACTCCCATACTTAGAGTACTAGCGTTTGTTCTGTCGTGTCTCTCGCTCACCCCCGTGCGAGCACTCGAAGAAGATCGTCCGCCCATCGTATATTTAGCTCTTGATGTATCTGTGAGCGTAAACGGAGCCGCGGAAGGTTTGTGGCAGGGCGTGTCTGCGGCCCTAGCTGACCCGTACGTACGACGGATTATCGAGCATTGTGCGTATGAAGTACGAGGTATGTTTTGGTCGGGGTATGATCGTCCAAATCCCTATCACTATCCCTTATGGTCGCATAGTAACGGAAAGAGTTTCGATGATTGGGCGGCCGAATTTCTGTCGACTTTCAGAACTTTCCCCAAAGCTGATCTCACAGCCCCTTCACCAGTACTACGTTACGTTGCGGAGATGGCATCCGAGGAAGATGAGTACGTTCATGTTGTCATCATCGTCGCCGATACCAGCCAACCTGATGTGGGCGATCCTGCAGCGCTTCGAACAATTATGGATAATGGCGGTATTGTGAATTTGGTGGGGGATGTATATAGCGACTTAGACCACCACTTCGACCGATTCCGGGCAAAATACGTAACTCCGAACAATGGGGAATCTCTAAGAACAAGAGATCCGCTCCGGTACGTCGAGTTTTTTCAAACGGTATTGGAAAAGCATGAATGCGCACTCCGGGGAATGTAACAACACCCCGCCCCTGATCAAAAATACGATCAGGGGCGGGGCGAATTGTTTCCAGAGTAGAGATTTTTCAGACTTGAACCTACACTCCTTGTCTGTTAGTATACGGGCGCAAAAGGGCTCTCTTTTGCCGTTTTTTCAATGTTTTTCTCAACACTTATTCCCACCGCTCATGCCGCCGAAGGGATTTCGGTGAAGCTCTCGCCCTACATCGTTGGTGAAATCTTCGGCGTTCCTATTACCGCCACCTTACTGACGGTTTGGCTTTCCATGGCAATATTGCTTGTGCTCGCATTTTTTGTCGGGCGCAACCTAAAGGCCGTTCCGGGAAAACTGCAGAGTATTTTTGAATTAATTATCGGCGGTGCCTATGATTTCGTGGCCGAAACTCTCGAAAGTCGGACGTTAGCCTCCAAATACTTTCCGGTTTTGATGACGATTTTTATATTTTTACTGGTGATGAACTGGGTTGGTCTTTTACCCGGCGTTACCTCTATCGGTTTTTTTGAAGGTCATGGTGATGAGGCGCATCTCATACCGTATTTTTATCCACCGGCCACTGATCTCAATATAGCTATCGCTTTTGCGTTTGTAGCCATGTTTGTGATCCAGATGGCCGGTATTACGGCGCTTGGTGCGTTCAAGTATGGCAGTAAGTTCATAACTTTCCGTGGACATGGCATCGGTGATCGTT
>CAZSDR010000072.1:0-4127 GCA_964605695.1 uncultured Candidatus Saccharibacteria bacterium
CGCGTCGCGTTTAGTGGGGAATACTGAATGTACGATCTCTATTTCACCTAAATAACATCTTATGAAAATCGGACCAAAATTTAAAATAGCCAAACGTCTCGGCGCACCCATCTTTGAGAAAACTCAATCTCAGAAATTCACCATCTCTGAGTCTCGTGTCGGCAAAACGCAAAAGCGTCGCGGGCAGATGAGTGACTATAAGCGTCAGCTTATAGAGAAGCAGAAAATGCGCTTCACGTACGGTATTACCGAGCGGCAGCTTGAACGGTATGTCAACGAATCAATGGCAAAAGGCCATCAGCCGATTGCTCAGTTGATGGAGCGTTTGGAAACTCGTCTTGATAATGCGGTTTATCGCCTTGGGCTCGCAAAGACTCGTCGTTTCGCTCGTCAGATGGTCAGTCATGGTCATGTGACTGTGAATGGTAAAAAGATCACCACTCCTTCATATAAGGTTGTACAAGGTGACCAGATAGCAGTTCGTGAAGGAAGCAAGAACTCTGGTTTATTCGTGAACCTTAGCGAATCATTCGAATCGTCAGCGGTTCCAGCCTGGCTTAGTTTTGATATAAAAAAGATGGCTGGGGAAGTTGTAGGGGCACCAGTGTATGATCCTTCTGATTCAATGTTCGATGCGGATCAGGTTCTGGAATATTACAGTCGATAGGGTAAAGAGAGTTTAATAGACCATAACATTTAGCTTATGTTGGAAACAAATGTCGCACTACCATCAAAGCCACGCGTAGTACAAGAAGAAGAATTTCGTGGAGTTTACGAAATCGACGGCCTGTACCCTGGCTACGGTCATACGCTTGGTAATTCCTTGCGTCGAATCATTCTGTCTTCTCTTCCCGGTGCCGCTATTACAAAAGTAAAGATTGATGGGGTAGAGCACGAGTTTTCTACCATGGCTGGCGTAAAGGAGGACGTCATCACCATTCTTCTGAATATTAAGCGTATTCGCTTGGCACTTCATAGCGATGAGCCGGTTTTGATTTCTCTCAAAAAGAAAGGTGTCGGTGTGGTGAAGGCTTCTGACTTAACCGTTCCATCTCAAGTAGAGATTCTCAACCCTGATCAGATGATTGCTGAAATTACCGATAAGTCTACCGCTCTGGATATCGAATTGACCGTTGAGCGAGGTCTTGGGTATGTGGCTCGCGAAGTGCACCAGAAGGAGAAGGTGGAAATCGGTGTTATTGCTCTTGATGCAGTGTTCACTCCGATTCGTCGGGCTAACTACGAAGTCGAAAATATGCGTGTAGGCGATCGAACTGACTATAATCGTTTGCGTGTATTCATTGAAACCGACGGTACATTGTCACCGAAAGAGGCTCTTGAAAAATCCATCGAGATAATGATCCATCAGCTTAAATCGATTATTGGTTTCCAGGAACAATCATCTCCTACCTCTGAACAAACTCCTGAGTCTGGTACGAATACTGCCGAGCCGGTAGTGGATGCGGATGCACTGAAGACACGCATCGAGACACTTAATTTATCTGCTCGGACGTTGGCAGCTTTAGAATCAGCAAATATTCGTACGGTGGGTGGGCTTGTGCGCAAGAAAAAAGATGATATCCTTGCGCTCGACGGCATTGGTCCGAAGGGGCTTGAAGAAATCGTAAGCCTTCTTGAAGAAATGGATGTTTCATTAAGTGAATAATCGTTATGCGACACAGCAACCAAAACAGAACTCTGGGCCGAGCCCGTAATCAACGGACGGCTCTTCTGCGTGGTTTGGCCGTGTCTCTCATCAGTCATGGTCGTGTGAAGACTACCGTTGCGAAGGCTAAAGAATTGAAGCCGTTTGCAGAACGCTTAGTTACCTACGGAAAGACCAATACCGTAGCTTCTCGCAGAAATGCGGCCTCTGCACTGGGCGAACCCAAGGCGGCGATCATTAGCGAACTGTTTGAAAATATTGCCCCTCGGTTTAAGGATCGAGTCGGTGGGTATACGCGCATTGTGAAAATGGGGCGTACTCCAGCTGGCCGCGATGAAGCGGTTATAGAGTACATCGCCTAACTAATGGAAACGTATGGAAACTAAAGTTGAAAAAACAGAATACACTATCGATGCTACCGGCAAAAGGTTAGGTAAGGTGGCAACTGAAGCCGCTTCGCTTCTTCAGGGTAAGAATCGTGCTGATTTCGCTCGTCACACCGCTGCGCCAGTGTTGGTAAAGATAGAGAATGCCAGTAAACTCGATATTACTGAAAAACGTGGTGAGAATAATATTTACCAATCTTACTCAGGTTACCCGGGCGGTCGCCGTACCGAAAATCTTGCTCATTTGGGTAAGCGTCTTGGGTATCGTGAAGCTGTTCGTCGTACCGTAAGCGGGATGCTCCCCAAGAACAAATTGCGAGCAGTTTTGCTGCGTAACTTAACCGTGACTGAATAAATATGGCAACTACAGCAACCTACATTGAAGGCATCGGCCGTCGTAAAACCGCATCAGCGCGAGTGCGTCTCACTCCTGCCAAGGAAACATCCATAACTATAAATGGTAAGTCTTTGACTGAATATTTTGGCAGTGAATCTCACCAGCAAAAAGTCGAAGAAGTTCTTAATACTAAAGAAGCCGGTCTAGAAAGTTACAGTGTTTCAGCCAAGGTATACGGCAGCGGTTTGTCTGCTCAAGCGGAAGCCATCCGTCTTGGTATTGCAAGGGCGTTGGTAAAAGAGAAGCAGTCTCGTCGCGGAGTTTTGAAACCGCTCGGTTTCCTCAAGCGCGATTCACGTTCTGTAGAACGAAAGAAATTCGGTCTCCTCAAAGCACGTCGTCGCCCACAGTGGTCAAAACGATAGTTCAGTACCACATATCAAAGAAAAGGCCCCTGAAACGGGGCCTTTTCTTTGTTAGATTTCCAGCTTCCAGTTGGTTATATTTACCGAACGATAAACACCGCCCAGTTGAAACTATTGTTGCTATTTTGGATGTCTCCACTGGCGTGTGTGGTCACTCCAAACGTTTCGGTACCGGTCTTCGTCACACCTTCAAAGCCAAGGGTAATAATTGCTCTCTCGTTAGGGCGCAAGGCTTGCTGAGCTCCTGAGGTGTAGTCTATACCCATTGGTAGCTCAGCTTCGTATGACCAGTTGTCGGCAGTCTTGGTGCCGATGTTTTTTACTTCAAATTGGAAGGCGCCTTTTTGGCCCAGTCGGATAGTGCCCGTGTTATTGAATACATTGTTGTTGGTAATGTGTCCTACACCAAGGAAAGTAACCTTGAGGTCGGTAACACCATTAGGATTAGAAACCGGTATCGCATACACCACTTCTTCTATATAGACAGGCGGTTTTGGGGTAGGGGTAGTAGGAGTGGTCACAACGGGCGTTTCCTCTTCCTCTTCTTCATTAGTCTCTCCAGCAACTTCACCCTCCGGACGGCCGGTAGTTGGAATGCTCGCATTCACAACCGTGACTCGGTTTTGTTTGCTCACGATCGGAGAGTCTGTATTGTCTGGAATAAAGAATACCGTGTAGGCGACATCCGCAAAACGGTCCTTTTCAGAAAGGAGACGTACCTCAAGAGAAGTGCGTGTACCGAGGTCTACTTCAGTGTCGCAAGGGATTTCAGATATGGCCTGTCCATTAAGTCGAGCCTCTACTGCGACTCCTTCATGACAGACGAAACTGATTTCGTAGGTGCCTTTCTGTCTCTGTTCTGACCAAGAAATAGTGAACACGTCACCGGTATTCACCATACTTTTTTCGTTGGCGACAAGAAACTCTTTACTTTCATTGCGGTTATAGATGCTGTCAGCAATCGAGGCGAGAGAAGAAAAGGCGCTCGGTATGTAGCTCACAATCTGAACAGCGAGCCAAACCGTAAAAACGATCAATACCACAAAACCGACGATAGCGAGCGTCTTGGTGGTGTTCATTTTTTGTTCCTCAGTGACTGGATTCATAGGATGTAGTATTTCTAATGAAAGTATTAATAAGAAATTAGGAGAACACTGTGATTACTACCTAGTATAGTATCATATTGTAGGGAATTGTCAACCCAGCACCACTTTTACCCGCCAGGTCGATGATGCCATTTTTGTTGAATTATTTATCCTAAAATGTCCTAATCCTAGAGAATCAGTAAAAGTGGTGCTGGGTTGACTTTTGGT
>CAZSDR010000073.1:0-4047 GCA_964605695.1 uncultured Candidatus Saccharibacteria bacterium
TGGTGACTGAAGAGAATGAGAGCGAATCTCTTATGGAACCACCGTCATCTTATCTCTGTGCAAACGATGAGGTGTTGCGAACTGAATTCTTAGAAAACGGAAACTTGGTCATCTTGAGTCTTCCTGACGCGCGTGTGATTGCGCTTGAACAACAAGAGGGAGAGGCCGCTTCTGGTGTTCGATATGCAAGCGAGGACGGAATGTTCGTCTTTCATACTAAGGGGCGTGAAGGATTTGTCGAAGAGAATGGTGTGATGTTGGTGAACGGTTGTGTTGCGGAAGTTTAATCTAGATTGAATTGATAAAAAGGATAGAAATCACCGGCGCCGAGGCGCCGGTGATTTCTGGAGTGGTTTTGCAAAATCTGCTATACTGCCTACCTTTATGTCTTTGTCTGTAGGAATTGTGGGTCTGCCAAACGTCGGAAAATCGACGCTTTTTACTGCGTTAACGCAAAAAAGTGTCCTGATTGCTAACTATCCTTTCGCGACCATTGATCCTTCTGTGGGGGTGGTGGCGGTTCCTGATGGGCGGCTCGTTACGCTCGCCGCCATTTCACAAAGCGCCGAAGTTCTACCGGCAGTGGTTGAGTTTGTCGATATTGCCGGTTTGGTCAAAGGCGCTTCGGCTGGAGAAGGGCTTGGTAACAAATTTCTCTCCAATATCCGTGAGACCGACATGATACTCGAAGTGGTGCGTATTTTTGAAGACGAAGACATACATCACGTTTCCGGAGCCGTCGATCCGCTCTCTGATATTGAGGTCATCAACTTAGAGTTAGTTATGGCTGATTTAGAAACGGTCAATAAGCGCCTGGCTAATCTGGAACGAGATGTGAAGCGTGGCGATAAAGAAGCGGTAGCCGAACACGCTCTTCTTCTTAAGATTCGTCCGGTTTTAGAATCAGGAAAATTGGCCAACTCGGTCACTCTTACTGAGGACGAATTAAAAATTATCAGAGGTTTACACCTTCTCACCATGAAGCCGTTTTTGTATGCGTGCAATAAAAAGAACGGCGCCTATAATTTTGATGATCAGAATGATGAGCGTTGGCAAGAACTCCTCTCCTTTTTCGAAAGCACCAACGCGGATTATGTCGTGATAGATGCTGGCATCGAACATGAATTAAAAGATCTGTCTCTCGATGATAAAAATGAATTCCGGCGTGAGTATGGGACGCAAGACGGCGGCGTTGATGCGTTGATTCGTGCCTGCTACAACCGCTTGGGTCTTATGAGTTATTTCACAACTGGAGAAAAAGAGACTCGTGCTTGGACGGTTCCTATCGGTTCGACTGGTCCGCAAGCTGGCGCCGCCATTCATACCGATTTTGAAAAGAAATACATTCGTGCCCAAGTAGTTTCATTTGAGGATTTGGTTGAGTGCGGTTCGTTAAAACAGGCAAGGGAAGAAGGGAAGTTACGCACTGAGGGGAAGGAGTATATTGTGAAAGACGGCGACGTGATTGAATTCATGATTTGACCTTTCGGCCAGAAGGATTTAGACACGCCCTTTATTCTTTGTTATGATGCCGTTATTACTATGAAGAAAGAGGAGGTGGTAAAACTTGCTCATTTGGCCCGCATTGCCATTACTGACTCTGAAGCCGAAAGTCTGCGGAAAGATATTGATGATGTTTTAGCCTACGTAAGCGTGATCAGTGATATCACCGGCGGGGAAGTAAAAAAAGAACCGGGGGCTCTCAAGAATGTTTTTCGTAAGGACGAAGTCACCAACGAAGCTGGGGCGTATACAAAGGCAATGCTAGACGCCGCCCCTCATACGGACGGGCGATACATCGCAGTTAAGAAAATTCTCCATGCCGAATAAGCACACTATTGCTTCATTGCGAAAAGCGTATCTTGATGAAACTACGACACCCACTGAAGTTGTGGAGAGTATATTTACTTTGATCAAAGACAAAGATTCTGATGTGCACGCGTTCTTGGAGGTGTATGAGGATGCGCGAGAAGCGGCGGCGCGGGCGACCGAAGAATTGAAAACCAAGAAGGAGGCCGCGCCGCCGCTTCTCGGTATTCCGTTCGCGATCAAAAACAACATTCTCATCAAAGGTAAAAAAGCTACTGCCGCTTCGAAAATACTTGAAAATTACACGGCGATGTATGACGCGACGATCGTCGAGCGTTTACGCAGTGCGGGGGCCATTTTTGTCGGCGCCACTAATCTCGACGAGTTCGCTATGGGTTCTTCGACTGAGAATTCCGCCTTTGGTCCGACCAAAAATCCGCACGATGTCAGTCGTGTGCCGGGTGGTTCTTCCGGCGGTTCGGCCGCCGCGGTTGCAATGGGGGCGGTACCGGTTGCCATCGGTACCGATACGGGCGGCTCTATCCGTCAGCCGGCCAGTTATTGTGGACTGGTCGGTTTCAAACCCACTTATGGAGCTGTCTCTCGCTACGGGCTCATCGCCATGGGTTCATCGCTCGATCAAGCGGGGCCTTTAACCAACACGGTGGCTGATGCCGAACTCATTCATAATGTCATGGCTGGACCTGATCCTAAAGACGCTACTACGATTACGTCTGATACCTACCCCAAAGTGGAAATAAAGTCGACCTACACCATTGGTGTGCCGAGATCATTTTTTAAAGAAGGAGTCGATCCTGATGTAATGGATATTTTTGAAAACCAAGTTAAAGCCTTGACTGCGGCCGGTCATAAGGTGGTCGACGTATCATTGCCTTTGTTTGAGAAAGGTCTGGCCGCGTACTATATTTCGATGCCGGCTGAAGTATCTTCAAACCTGGCTCGATATGACGGTATGCGCTATGGGCTGTCGGTCGATGGAGAGAATCTGCTTGATGTCTATGAGAAAACGCGCGCCGCTGGTTTTGGTGATGAGGTCAAGCGTCGCATCCTTCTCGGCACCTATGTGCTTTCCACCGGTTATTACGATGCGTACTACGGCAAGGCCGAAGCGGCCAGGGAACTCATGCGGAAAGAATTGGCTGAGGTTTTTAAAACCGTTGATTTAATACTCACTCCTTCAACTCCGACTCCAGCTTTTAAGTTTGGCGAAAATGCCGATCCGATTTCTATGTATAAGCAGGATATATTTACCGTACCAGTCAACTTAACCGGCGTGCCGGCCATCTCAATTCCGGCCGGAACGGTTCTTCGCGACGGTAAGCAATTGCCAGTTGGTGCGCAATATATAGCACCGCATGCTGGTGATGCTCGTCTCTTCGATATTGGGAAAAAGATGTACGACTCCCGATTGAACTAGAAACAGAAAATAAACCAGATGTGGAAACGCATGTCTGACACCCTGTGGTACTATTGAGACGAGTTCTATATGCCGCAGGTGACCGAAGACAATTTGGTATCAAGTAATTTCGACATTGTCGGTTTCTTCGAGTATATCGTCTCTCTTTTTACCGGCAGTTCCATTTCCTCTGACGGACTATGGAGTCTTTTCATGCAGTTCTGGTTTTGGTACTCGTTGCTCGCTTTTATAGTCTCCGGCCTGTTACTGTTTGGAATTCTCTACGCCTATAACCGAGCCAATCAGTTAGCAGTCGCTCTGAGTGATATGTTGGCAGAAGCTGAGGCGGCCTGGCGTGCTAAGTATGGCGGTGGGGCAGTGCGAAATCAACGTTGGTCTGAAGTGCAGGAACATATCGAATCTTCTAATCCTAACGACTGGAAACTGGCCATCATCGAAGCCGATATTATGCTCGGTAAAGCTCTCAACAAACATGGCTTCGCCGGCACTTCTATCGGAGAACAGCTGAAAAGCGCATCAGCTCATAAGTTTCGCACTTTACAGGATGCGTGGGACGCACATAAAGTAAGAAATGAAATTGCTCACGGCGGCGCCGATTTTATCCTTACCCAAAAGGTGGCTCGAGAGACCATTATTCGTTACCAGCGAGTCTTGCAGGAGTTGGGGGTGGTTTAGAAGCACTTCTGCAAAGGGACTAGTATGTTTGCAGAACATAAGCAGATATTGTATAGTGCACCAACTTATTTCAGTATAGCGGGGTAGAGGAGAGGTACCTCGGGAGGCTCATAACCTCCAGACCC
>CAZSDR010000074.1:0-3921 GCA_964605695.1 uncultured Candidatus Saccharibacteria bacterium
CGAGCCGGAGCGATGTGAGATGCTATTCCTAATGCATCGAACCAGCGAGGCCGGGGAGGAAGTGCTTACTAGAATTGGAGCATAGCGAACAATTATAGTTAGCAACTTGACCCCAGTACCAGTGTTTCTCCTGAACAGTCTCTGTAAGAAACCATTCCAATTTCCATTAAATAATGTAAAGAACAAAGTGGAGCGCCGTAGGCGCTCCACTTTGTTCTTTTTACGCACTGCGATACAATGCATATCTATTGTCTAAATTTTTGTGAGTGATTGTATGTACGAACTAACTATTATAGGCGGCGGACCAGCCGGAGTGGCGGCCGGAGTCTATGCATCAAGAAAGCAACTTAAAACGCTCTTTGTAACTGAGGATTGGGGTGGTCAGAGTGTTGTCTCGACCGATATTCAAAACTGGATCGGTACTCCCTCTCTTACCGGTCAAGAATTGGCGGATAATCTCAAAAAACATTTGCTCACCTACAGTGAAAGTTGTGTCGATGTCAAAGAGAAAGTTCGTGTGGTCAAAATAAACCCGCTACAGGAAGGTTTTTCTCTGGAACTCAGTACAGGAGAAGAGGTGAAGACACAATCAATCCTAGTTGCCACTGGCTCCAAAAGACGCCAACTTGAGGTAAAAGGAGCGGCTGAATTCGAACATAAAGGATTGACCTACTGTGCCTCCTGCGATGGTCCTATGTTTACCGGAGCCGATGTCGCTGTCATTGGCGGAGGTAACGCCGCCTTTGAAAGTGCGGCACAGTTACTGGCTTACGCAAAGAGTGTAACTCTGGTACACCGTAGCGATTCGTACAAGGCTGATCCGGTAACGGTAAAAAAAGTGCTCGCTCATCCAAACATAAAGAGCATCACCAACGCCAAGATAGAAGAAGTGACCGGAGACAAATTCGTCAATGGACTTGTCTATAGCGACGAAACTGGTGCCCGCCAAACCCTCTCAGTAACAGGTATCTTTGTGGAAATTGGCATGCTACCTAATACTGATTATCTTGAAGGAGTGGTCGCGCTCGACGAATACAAGCGCATCAAAATAGATCCGTGGACGCAGAAGACCGATACTTTAGGAATCTGGGCAGCTGGAGACTGCACTAATGTGCTGTACCATCAAAACAACATTGCCGCCGGCGATGCGGTACGGGCTCTGGAAGATATATATGTCACTCTAAAAACAAAGTAGCGCAGAGACCATCAAAATCCACAATCTGCTTTGTTGCGGACTCCGATGCTCCTTCACCATATAAAAATATTCCTTAGTTCGCTTCTCGTCCTCGCCTCGCATCTCATAGATTTTGATGATCTCTGAAGTCATCCTCAAAACACAAAGGCGCCGACTTTCGTCGGCGCCATTGTGTTTTGTTACAACGTAGAGCTTTTTATTAGGCCTGCATGCCTTTGGTCGCCTCGGGGGACGACGAAAGTATGAAATTCACCACCACACAAACCTTATGTTTAGAGTCTCATCCGAGCCTGTATACGTCAATAGAATCAGAAAATCCTTATTTATAGCCACGACTGTGTATAACCTGTGTATATTCCCGTGTATAAACCGCTGGATAACACTGTCAGAAAAGCTGTGATTAGTGCACGCCTATCCCATCACCACATAACTAATATACGGCTAGGTTTCGTTGGGTTATCCCCTGTTTGTTAGCGGTAGAAAGGGTGTGCGGTGCAGTTACTTGTTTCGCTTGACTAGAAGAAAACTAGTGATAGAATGCCGTCAAATTTAGTTATCAACAAAGCACCTCTGTTAGAGGTGCAAGGATGTTTTAATATAAACGTATAAGTAATTGTAAGGGGGGGTTGAAAAGTGAGCAGGGGAAGTAATTTGTGGACCTTGGGGGATTCAAACCCCATGTCTAGCGGACAGTGATTTAGAAGATCACAGATAGTATCATCTATCATCAAGGCCCGACTTACTTCCCCTGCTCACACTTCAAGTGAAGTGTGAGTTTCAAAACTATGCGAGAGCGCTTGCTGGTACTACAGTAGGCGCTTTTGCTTTATCTCCCTCCGAAGACGGAAACCAGCAAAATGCTTTCTTACCATAGTCCTTTGCAAAAATACGCTCCCCATCTTTGGTGATCCACGCTCGGCAGATCATCCCATTCGGGATAGCCATAATTTTAAAGAGCTTATCTGACGCTTGCGATTAGCTAACGCTTTTTATACCGCCAGAGAAAAGAAAAATCCGTGCGTACTGAGAGCAAGATCAAGGGACGAAGATAGGTACTTCCTAAACTTATTCCCTTTGACTGCGAGATCAAGGTTACCCTTGATCTCGCTCTCAACAAACACGGATTGTTCTTATTATGAATAATTTAGGTTGTGCTCTATCTGCCTAGCACACCGATTTTGGTGCACCAACCTGATCTCGCCCCTATATTATTGCAACTACGTTATTTTTTTGCAAGACCGCATCCACATGCTATTCTGTGGATAATGACAAAAACCTCATTCCTCTCTACCCTCAAGCGCGTAATACGCTTCCAAGCAACACCGCAAGGCGGTCAATACCCTAGTTTATTGACTACCCAAAATCCATCAGCGCTAAACCAATATCCTCATCGACTATTCTTGAGATAGAGGAAGGTAGTGGACTGATTACTAC
This sequence comes from uncultured Candidatus Saccharibacteria bacterium, assembly GCA_964605695.1. Taxonomy (GTDB): domain Bacteria; phylum Patescibacteriota; class Minisyncoccia; order Phycocordibacterales; family UBA918; genus OLB19. The sequence continues at coordinate 2,630 of CAZSDR010000074.1, forward strand.
CTCTAAAACAACCCCAACCCGCATCGATTCTACATGACCGCCGAAAGCATGATTGTCAGTATCAGAAAAAGTGGCATGGAGATGCACAAACGGTGAACCGTCTTTAAGTATCACATTGCCGGTAGCATTAAGAACCTCAAATAGTCCATTGTATTCTTTGAAGTAATATTTCTTTTCCGACACGGCGTAGTAACCGCAGGAGATATGTTCGACTGCACCAAGAGCAGTAATGGTCGCATTTTGAATGTTTTGTTCTTTACAAAATTCAGTGAGCGCAGAAATGACTTCTTCACCTTTATCTATTCTCACTAGGTAATATTGGTCTACTTTTTTGGCACGCATATGTCTGCTTTAGATTGAAAAGAATGTGCCAACCGTGTAGGCAATGGCGGCGGCGACACCTCCCACCAACAAAACCTCAGTTAGTGACGGCCAAAGCTCCGCACCAATGACACGCCACTTCAGCAAGCCCAGTGTGACCAAAGCAGCAAATGTACCGCCAACAGAATACATAAAGGCCAAGCCGGCATCACCGGTAGTGTTAAACAAAAACGGTAACAGCGGTATGGATCCGAAGATGATGAAGGAGAGAAATGTCGCAAGACCTGTGTAAATAGGCTGCTCACCCCGCGGATCCGATTCTTCATGTTCATGCATCATCATAAAATCAAGCCAGTACTCTTCATTGTGACGATAGAGATTGGCAATAGTGGCAGCGTCTTCGGCTGAGAAACCTTTACCGACTAAGATGGAAACCGTCTCTCTAAACTCTAGGTCAGGCACGGAACGCAGAGCTTGCTGTTCCGCTTCCCTTTTTGCGTTGTATAAGTCTTGTTCAGAACGGACGGAGAGGAAGTTTCCGAGTCCCATCGAGGTGGCATCGGCAAACAGATTTGCCAAACCAAAAAGCAACACCACCATAAAGGATAGTTGGGTGGTAACGTCACTCGAGAGTGCCGCACCGGAAAAGCCGGCCACTACCGCAAACGTGGTAATGATGCCGTCAATGCCGCCGTAAATAACCTCTTTGAAATATCGAGCCAGCACCCCTGAACGGTGCTCATTCACTGTACCTTCTGACATGTCTTCAGTATACCATGCGCTGGTTGGTATTTTTTGATTATTTTGCTAGTATATGGCGCAATTCGAGGGCCAACGCCCGCGAAAACGGTCCCATCGTCTAACGGTTAGGACACCAGGTTTTCATCCTGGAAATCGGGGTTCGATTCCCCGTGGGATCACAAAACGAGACTTCGTCTCGACTTAAGGAGCGCGCCGAAGGCGCGCCAGCA
>CAZSDR010000075.1:0-3857 GCA_964605695.1 uncultured Candidatus Saccharibacteria bacterium
TGCGTGCGGTCCATCGCTTCCTTTTGGTATTCATAGTCAGCCGACGGACTGGTACATTCATCAAAAGCGATGATGATGTCAGCCCCAATCGCGTGCTGAATTTCGATTGAGCGTTCAGCCGTAAAACGATGCATCGAACCGTCTATATGCGAGGTAAACGTCACACCCTCTTCATCTACGATACAGAGCTTGCCGTGATCCTCAGCAAATTTTTTGCTGTATACATTCAGACCGGCTTTGGCTGGCACGGCAGTTTCGCCATCCACTTCACCTTTGGCAAACTTGGTGACTCCTTTACCAAACGCGGCGCCCAAACTGAACACCTGAAAACCGCCCGAATCGGTCATGGTCGGCAATTGCCAGTTGGTGAACTTATGCAGACCTCCGGCCTCTCTGATCACTTCATGTCCGGGCTGAAGAAAAAGATGATAGGTATTCGCCAGCGCTACTTGATTACCAACGTACTGAGTCAGATCACTGGGCATGAGACTCTTAACGCTGGCTTTGGTGCCAACCACCACAAAAGCCGGCGTCTTAATATCGCCATGCGGAGTATGAATAACACCAGCCCGGGCGAGTGTCCCGGGCTGACGTGCTTCAACTTTAAAAGTAATCGGCCGATTAGAACTCATTATTGAATTGAGAGTAATTCAATCGCAAAGACGAGAGTAGAGTTGCCAGGAATCGGTCCCACCGCCTGACGTCCGTATCCGAATTCAGCCGGCACGACCAACATACGTTCACCACCGACTTTCATACCAACAATCCCCCTCTCCCAACCTTCAATCACCTGTCCACGACCAACTGTGAACGTAAGCGGCTGGCCCTTTTTGTGAGAATTATCGAACTCCTGTCCGTTTTGTAGAGTACCAATGTAGTGGACAGTCACCGTATCGCCAGCAGCAACTTCGCGACCGCTACCGATAACCACATCACTCACCACTAAATTCTGCAAAACCCCACTTGGATCTACCGACTGAACCAAAGCTTCTCTGAGCGATTCTTCAGAAGAATCTTGAGTAGTCACCACCAAGGCTGACTGCTCTGTATTAAGAGCATCACTGAGTTCTGGATTTTGACTTATATCCATACGCAAAAGAAAGAGCGCTAGAGCCATTATTACGACGCTCGCCCCAATGCCGACTGCCTCATATTTATTGATCATAGTTTGATTATAACAGTTTTTTAGGACTCAAACAAGAGCACCCATTTCCACCTCAACCCTTCTTATCTATCAATTGTAATTACTCCGCTTCTAATCTGGTCCCTAAGATCCGGCTGACTGCGTAGAGGTAAATTGGCCAGATTGTGAAGAAAAGCAGTCGCTTCATTTTCCTCCATCAATGCCGGAGCACTTGGCATGTTCATGCTGGTATACGGCAACAGATGAAACTGGGCTGTGTCCGGTGTTAACCTAAATCTGATCCCCAATCCTTGTTGAACGTCAACACTAAAATACTGATCAAAGATGAAGTTTCCTAAAGAATAAAATACCGGCACATCATCAACCATCACAATATCCTGAACTACATGGGGATGATGTCCGATGATCGCATCGACACCCGACGCCACAAGATTGCGAGCCAAATCAGCCTGAGCTGAATTGTGATTTCGGACATATTCTTCTCCCCAATGCACATACGCGACCACGAAGTCATCTTCGGCGGTTTCTTCTGCGAGCAGGTTCTCTATGTCAGAAACAGATACCGGCCAAAGAGCATTGAGAAAAAGAATCGCGACCACACCCTCCTCCAAGGACACTCGCGCGACAGAGCTGCTCGCTACACCAGAATACAGACCGAAAGGCAACAGTCCGCTTTGAGACAAAGACTCTTTGGTGTGGGAAAATCCAGCACTCCCATAATCCTGAGAATGATTATTAGCCAACCCCATCACATCAAAACCAACCTCAGCCAAAGGAGCAAGATGGGATTCGGGGACTGAAAAAACCATTCCGCCGTTTGGTGTGTGCTGGTGTGTCTCCGGTACCGTTGCTTCAAAATTTCCTACTGCGATCGTCGATTCAGGAAATTTTTCCAGACGCTGGAATGGATACTGTGGATTTGCATTCATACGCGTATTGACCGAGCGAGCGAGCATAATATCGCCCACAAAAAATATCTCGTTGGCCGGAACATCGTTTATAGTTGCACCGGCATCGACCGACACCTTTGACTGCCATGGATTCAGATCAATTGTCTCTACTGAAAAGAAATAAACCGCCAAGGGAATAAAAATCAACAGACCGATTCTGACGGTGTTTGATTTTAAAATCGGTACAGCGGTAAATGGATCCCACATATCGTTAGATCGTTGGATGGAACATTCCCGTCTCGAAAACCCACATCATTCCCAATACAAGCGCTGACGATAGTATAATCGCGGCCACAAAGATGTGCGCAAATTGACCGAGATTATTTTTAGTCTCGATCTGTCGCCGCACTTTTATATCATCCGGCTTCACGTCCATCTCAATACCCAAAAGAGAAGACACTGCCTTGGGATCGAGACGATTATTGTTATGCATCACTTTTTGAAGAGATTCGGGACGAGCTGCTGCTTGAGCGGGGACTCCTCTTAAAACCGCCAATGCGGCTACAATATCTCTTTCATGCCATCCGGCGCTTGTTAAGACACCTCTTACCTCTTCATCAGAAGCGGTTGGCTCAAGACCATTAAGTTTCAAAAGTTTTTCGATCTGGGTTTTATCCATCATATTCTTTTTCGATCATCAATTTATTTATTCATAACCTTCGGCGAAACTACAGTATCAGTATTTCTATTAATGAGAGTGACATACACTTCGAGTAATACCAAGAAAAGACTCACAATAACTGGACCAATAATGAAACCAATCGGCCCAAACACATAAATACCCCCTAGTACCGCGATCAAGATCACGAACGGATGAAGAGAACTGCCTCGTCCAATGAAATAAGGTCCGAGTAAGTTATCTATAAGCCCCACAGCGGTCATAGCCCACAACGCCAAACCGATTGCTAAGGCGAACTCTGAAGAGATAAGTAGAAAGACAATCGCAGGAATAAAGACAATAGTGGTACCGACTCCGGGGATCAAAGCTCCAAAAGCAGCAATACTTCCCCACAACGCCACTCTCTCAAAACCAAACAGCCATAACCCTAACGACGTCAGCGCCCCTTGAATGAGAGCCACCAGAATCGTCCCCGTAGCAACGGATCGTACTGCCGTAGCCATTCGTCTTAAGATCTTCTCATCATCCATGTCCGTGAGCGGACTAAGGTCAATGAGCTTTTCAACAAATCGACGACCATCGCGAAACAGATAAAAAGAACCGATCATCGAAATAAAAAACAGGAAAATGGTGGCTGCGGTCATTCTGAAGATCGTACCAAGATTACCCGCCAACCAGTGAGCCCCTTGAACCATCAAGGCCGCGATGTCCACCTGTACGCCAGGCAAGTAATATTGTACAGATTCCTCAAAGGCATCAATCGAATCCTGAAACGGAATGTCTCTGGCACTGACGATAGTATAAATATGCGCCACCTCATTTACGATCACGGACGACACATAAAAAATCGGAATCACAATCACAGCCAGTACCAGCAACGTGCTCAGGAAAGCCGCCAAAGATTCGTTCCGACGCCACACTCTGTTTAGTATGTATACATAAACGGGATAACAGATAGTGACAATTACTGAAGACAGCGCCAGCACGGTTACCAACGGCGCCACCATTGTCCAAACAATATATCCGACCGTGCCAAGCAGTCCGAAGAGAAAAACATATTCGATTATCCGGCGCATTTCCATTGGCAAAAGTATAGCACCACCCATTCGAACTTAAAATGACAAAAAGGCGGGCGCTTTGCGCC
>CAZSDR010000076.1:0-3815 GCA_964605695.1 uncultured Candidatus Saccharibacteria bacterium
CTCGCTCGACAGTAGGACTCTCGTCCACCAGTAGACGAACGGTGGTTTTAAAGCAGAGAACAAATTGCCGGTTCGTCTAATGGTAGGACTCTGGTTTCTGGTACCAGCTATTGGGGTTCGAGTCCCTGACCGGCAGCAGACGAACGAAGTGATGCTGATAACCGGCAGGGATTCGAACGGCGCAAACTCGCGTGCCTAAGCACGGAGGAGGGCTAAGCCGCGTCCAGCGTTCTTGTGAGCATAGCGAATTAGAAAAAGCGGGACGAATCCCTGCCGGGCAGCCAAGTTGTGCGAAGTACGATATACGTTAAAATAACATCAAATGGTAGATATCTTCGAGGAGATCGAAAAACTTGAGCTGCCAAAAGATCAGTTCATGGTGCTTGGAAGTGGCATTCTTGCCGCGTTGAAAATACGTGAAGTTGGCGATGTTGACTTGCTTCTGAAGCCAGAGATTTTTGATAAGTTGAGAAGTGAAGGTTGGAAATACGAAGTAATAGAAATTGAAGGCCGTCCGCGAGAAAAGATTTCAAAAGGTATTGTAGAAGCTTTCAAAGACTTTTGGTGGGAGGGCGGCAGTTTGAGTCCTGAAGAAGGTATTGCAAAGGCCGAGAATATAAAAGGAATAAACTTCATTCCGTTGCCTATCTTGCTAGAAGTCAAAAAAGCTATGGGCAGGGAAAAAGACGTTCGAGACGTTGCTTTGATGGAAGAATATTTAAAGACACACTAGCGCTCGAGACGCGTCGTTTTGGTAAGCTAAGAGGAAGCCAAACGGACCAAGCAGGGCTTGGCCGCCCACGGTTCGAACCCGAGGAGGTCAGCTCGAAAGGACTAAAAAATCAGACTGGGACACGTAAGGTAAATAGGATTTTGCTATACTTATATCAATGAAGCCAGCCAGCGAAGCAACACTTAAGCGCGTATACGCAATTGTCTTTGCGAAGGTGTACCCGATGTATATCGCCAAGGCTGAAAAGAAAGGTCGAACCAAAGAAGAGGTCGACAAGGTAATTCGTTGGCTTACGGGATACACCCAGAAAAAACTCGAGGCGCAGATCAAGAAGGAAGTAGACTTTAAGACATTCTTCAAAGAAGCCCCCAAACTCAATCCTTCGCGCAAACTCATCACTGGTATGATCTGTGGTGTACGGGTGGAAGAGATAGAAGATAAGATTATGCGCGAAATGCGCTATCTCGATAAGTTGGTGGATGAATTGGCGAAGGGAAGGCCGATGGAGAAGATTCTGCGGAAGCCCGAATGACATTCGTATGGGTAGACATGAATTTTTAACAGGTATATAGTCACTCGTATGTTTAAAAAGTATTTCGATTATCTACGTGACAATCCAGATCGCTATTGGTTTAAGCGAAAAATCTGGGGTTGGGGCTGGGTGCCGGTTACGTGGCAAGGTTGGGCTGTTACCTTACTCTATATCGTGCTGATCTCTGCTCTCATAATTAGCAGAGAGGAAGCCATCCCTGGGAATCCTGACTCAGGAAGCAATTTCTTAGTGTTTGGATTGCCATTTATCATCCTAACTGCTTTGTTTATTTTTATCGCTTATAAGAAAGGAGAGAAACCGAAATGGCAGTGGGGATTACCAGAAGATAAATAATTTATAGTAACCGATTTAAAATATGGAAAAACTTACATTCACTACCATTATCAATGCGCCGAAAGAAAAAGTGTGGCATGCCATGCTCGACGATGCCACCTATCGAGAATGGACTAAACCATTCAATGAAGGTTCACGCTACGAAGGAAAGTGGGAGACTGGATCAGAAATGCGCTTCATCGGTGTTGATGAAAAGGGTAGCGAGTTGGGAGGTATGTACAGCAAGATCAAGGAGGCTCGTCCGTACGAATTTGTCTCCATTGAACACCTGGGCATGATTACGGAAACAGGCGAGATTGATACTGAAAGCGAAGAAGTAAAGAAGTGGACACCCGCCTTTGAAAATTACTCTTTCAGCGAGAAAGACGGCGGCACAGAAGTGCTGGTTGAGTTAGATATCAATGACGAGTGGAAAGATATGTTTAATGACATGTGGCCTCGAGCGTTAGCTAAGCTGAAGGAGATTGCTGAAGGATAGTGTCGTTTTCTGCAAGTGCAGGATCTTGGGACAGAGATTGTGAAATAAATTAATCCCGTAAGCTATATTTGAAAATTTTGCTGAGGTAGTATTGCTTTTACGTGATTAATTTACAAGAACATGAATACCTCAAATCACTTTGATGTCATTGTTATCGGCGGCGGGGCGGCGGGACTGATGGCCGCTGGCAGGGCGGCTGAGCGTGGCAAGCGCGTGTTGCTTCTTGAAAAGAACAAGCGACTGGGTGAGAAACTTCGTATTTCCGGCGGCGGCCGGTGCAATATTACCAATGCTGAAGACGACGTTAAGACCTTGCTTTCACAGTATGGTAAGTCCGAGCAATTTCTATACTCGGTTTTTTCACAGTTTGGGGTGAAGGACACGTTTGAATTTTTTGAATCAAGGGGGTTGCCTCTCATGGTTGAGGCTCGTAAACGGGCTTTTCCAAAGAGTGAGAAGGCGCTTGATGTGGTGGAAACTCTCACCTCATACGTCTCTGCTCTGAAGGTTGAAGTAAGGACTGGTACGCCGGTTAGAAAAATAATCGTGACGAATGGAAAAATAGAGAAAGTGATAACCAGCGAAGGAGAGTATTCGGCTGATTCATACATCTTAGCGACTGGCGGGGTCTCGCATCCAGAAACTGGCTCGACAGGTGATGGATTTTTGTGGTTAAAACAACTCGGTCACACCGTAAAAGAGCCGACACCCACGATTGTTCCTCTTAAGACCAAAGAGGCATGGGTTAAGTCTTTGTCGGGGAAAACGCTACCGAACGCAAAAGTCACTTTTTATTCAGGAACCAAAAAGCAGTTTTCTCAAACTGGAGATATTTTACTCACTCACTTTGGTTTGTCGGGACCCACTATCTTAAACTGCGCCGGCAGGGTAGCCGATCTTCTCCATGAAGGTTCAGTCACAGCCACAATCGACTTATTTCCTACGCTTGATATCGGGGCTCTCGATGCCAAACTGCAAGCTCATTTTGAAATGAACAAAAATAAGCTACTGCGGAATGTTATGCGTGATTTCTTGCCAGCCGGTACCGCTGAAATTCTATTAACGTTGATGTCTGGTGTCGACAAAGAAAAGAAAGTCCATAGCGTAACTAGAGAAGAACGGCGCATGATTGTCGATGCTGTGAAAGCTCTACCTGTTACCATTTCCGGGTTAATGGGTTTTGAGCGGGCGGTAGTGGCCGACGGAGGTGTACCCTTGTCGGAGGTCGATACTCGCACCATGCGTTCACTCCGTGCCTCTAATGTATTTATCGTCGGCGACCTTCTCCATATTAAGCGACCTTCTGGTGGCTACTCACTACAACTTTGTTGGACAACCGGTTACGTAGCTGGCGGTAACGCTTAGAAAATTCATATAATAGACGGCTGTTCCGGTTGGGTTATACTGTATGCATATGAAATTTTTTGTTACGTACCAGATGCCGCATACTGGGCTTGATGCTTGGATGCAGATGCCCGAAGAAGAGCGAAAAGCTCAAGAATTGGAAATGCAGTCACGATGGAATACATGGATGGCCGGCCATACAGCCGCTCTCGGTGAGACGGCTGGTGTGGGGAAGCCAAAACGAATTACAGCGAGTGGAGTTGAGGATTCTCGAAACGATATTATGATGTATTCCTTCGTCGAAGCAGAGTCTCTTGAAGCGGCGGCAGATATGTTTAAAGGTCATCCTCATTTCGGTATTCCGGGGGGATGGA
>CAZSDR010000077.1:0-3749 GCA_964605695.1 uncultured Candidatus Saccharibacteria bacterium
GTCCGACGAGAAGTCCGAGTGGTACAGCCAGTTTTGCATCACCAAGGCCAATCCACCGACCGCCAGAGACGTACCATAGTCCGCCGTAAAAAAGAAACGCCATTGCCGCCCCTGCAGAATGATTGACAACGATATCAGTCGGTGGCAAACCTCCCCACATTATCGAGAGCATCAAAAAAGCCACTGTAGAGAGTGCTACCACGAGTTCATCGGGGATGATGAGGTGGTACAGATCATAGACAGCAACCACCACCAAGATTGAAAAGAAAGCTAATAGCGGCAGAACCAGAGCGGCAGAAGGCGTTTGTATAAACACAAGCAAAAACACTAAAGCCGTCAATGCTTCGACAAGCGCATAGCGAGCCGGTATATATGAAGAGCAAGAACGACACCGCGCACGTAAGGCAACATAGGAAACTATTGGCAACAATTCATACCACCGAAGCGTCGTACCACAAGAGAGACAATGAGAGCGACCAGAGAGCGAACGACCGGTGTGAAACCTATAAATAACGACGTTGAGAAAACTCCCCACAATGAGACCGAAGCACACGATCAACAAATATTGGTACCAGAGCGGCAATTCTGCAAGCGCTAAAGTTAAAAGCGTAAACCATTCGGAAAAATAATCCATTCAGATAAGTATACAGGATGTATGGGCTCGAAAACGGGCAAAAAGATTAAGAATCAATTACACAAATCTCCGGTCGGGGCGGTTGAAACTTCTCCTGAGAAACCATTATTATCGACACAGAAAATAGTACCTGTCGCATGTATTAATGGTGCCCAGATCAGAAAAGTACTCGTTGCGGACGTACAATTCATGGTACTACCAACCTCAGTAATACCATCACTCGCCAGAAGCACCGTCGGGTCGCTACAGAGAGAGTCGTAGGAACGAGTCAAACCATTCCAGTGTATTTCCGCCTGTGATCGTACATTAGCGATATTGGCTCGTATCTTTGTATCAATAGACTTACCTCGAATGGAATCAAGTGAGACCATCACTATTGAAGCGAGAATACCGATGATGGCGATCACTACCAATAATTCTATTATAGTGAGACCTCGTCTGTCTTGTGTAAACATAGCCTAAATTATACATCGAAAAACTTTATGTACAGCTGGTTATGGTTGAAAAATATCTTAAGAAGACAAATATAAAAGCGCCCATAATTGGGCGCTTTTATATTTGAATCCCCTATGGAAGAGAATTACTGACAATCAAAGTCTCCTGTAGAAGGTACAGTTGTTACGATACCAGCAAAGCCAGTATTGTCGACACAGTAATAATTGGCAGTATTGGAGACAAGTGGTGAATATACGCGATATTCTTGAGCCGCTCCTTTACATGTCATTGTTCCTCCGGCTGAATCAACACCCTCAGCGAGAGTCTGAAGATCTCCTGCGGCTGGAGTGATACCAGCGCCTGATGACGTAACCGCGCCACAAAGGCTGTCATAGTTTCTTCCACCGACACGATCATAATACAATTCCGACTGAGCACGAGCGTTGTTTATAGAAGCCTGAATGTTTGCGTCCTGACCCTTGCTACGAGCAGTGTTCAAGGAAGCCAAGACAACTGAAGCGAGAATACCGATGATGGCGATCACCACGAGAAGCTCGATCAGTGTGAAACCTCTTGTAAAAGTTTTTTTCATACGTTGTGTTAACTTGTTAAATTATTTGGCTCGTTTTCAGGCATCAGCTGAGTGCCTCAAACGACGCTTAAGATTAATTATACGTTTATTTTATGTATAGACGTGTGCGTGATGGGGATAATGAAGAAAGTTTAAAGTGAGATTCAGAGTACAAATTGGCTGAAAATCGATGGTACGCGAGCCTTACTTACTTATAAGGTGAATTGTCACATTACCGAAGCGAAACAAAGCAGATCGCGATTTTCAGCCAGTTCGGCTAGATGGAGTTGGTGAGGTTGTAGATCGGCATCAACACCGACGCCAAGAGAACACCCACTCCGAGACCGAGTAACACGATCATGACTGGTTCAATCAGGCCAATCAACGTGTCGATGGCGTTGTCTACCTCGCGACGATAAAAAAGAGCCAAGGTTTTGAGAATCTCCGGCAAATTACCAGTTTCCTCACCCACCTTCGCCATCTGTGCCAACACTCCCGGGATCTCAGGATATTCGGAAATAGCGTCAGCAAAAGAACGTCCGCCTTTTACTTCTATTAGGGTCATGCTCAAAATTTCTTTGTAAACGAGATTATCCACCACATCTGCAGTCACCTCAATTGCCTGCACCATCGAAATACCGCTTCCAACCATAGTGGAAAGGTTGTCACAAATACGGGTCAGATACAATTTTCGGTTGAGATCACCTATGTATGGAATAGATATTTTAAATTCATCAATTGAGCGCTTGCCCACATCAGTTTTTGAAAATCGCCACAACGCAACACCACCCACCGAAAGTAGAATAAGAAGAATGCCGATATAATCGGTCAAAAACGATGAAAGAGCGATTACGATTTTGGTGTAAATAGGAAGTTCTTGACCGGATTCCAAAAGGATCTGCGTGATGCGTGGGATCACGAACACAAGCATGATCGACATAACCGCCACGAACGTACCAACAACGAACGCCGGATAGATCATGGCGTTGCGAGCTTTGGTGATGATCTGGTAGGAACGATCGAGATAATCGGCTAAATACCCAAAGGCTTCTTCAAGTGAGCCAGTCTCTTCTCCAGAACGCACCATGTTTACATAGAAAGGCGAGAATACTTCCTGGTGAGATGACAGAGCTCGTGAAATCGAACTACCGGCCTGCAGATCGTCGGAAATAGAAGTCAATATATTGCGTAACTGGGGATTAGTTGCCTCAGAAGCCAGAAGACGAAAAATACGCAAGGCAGACACTTGAGCCTCAAACAACGTTGCAATCTGACGAGAAAGGATAACCACTTCTTTATTGGAGATCGATTGGAACCAGTTGAATTCTATGTCTAGAATGGATGATTTTTCATTCGCTTGGTCGATTGAAATAATGGTGTAACCGCGCTTTTGCACCGTAATAACGGCCGCGTCGACATTCGATGCCTCAACAGTCCCTTCGCGAGAGACATTGTTTTGGTCGATGGCTTTATAAGTGAAGAGCATTAGGTAATTCTAAGGTTGAAACGTGTAAATGGAAAGCGCGATATCCCCGTTCTGTCGCACGGGCACTCATTTACATCATTCGCTCGAGCCCTTTCGGGTTTAACGAATACGCAAAAGCATTTTCAACCGTCACCTCTCCTTTCTTTACCAACTCGACAAGAGAACGATTCATGTCGATCATCCCCTGTTCGAGTCCGGTCTCAATCACGGTCTGCACTTCATGCGTGCGACGCTCACGAATAAGGTTGGAAATGGCACTATTGTTGATCAAGAGTTCGTAGGCTGGTACCAGACCACCAGAAATACGCGGGATCAAACGCTGAGAGAAAATGCCAGCCAGTGAACCCGCCAACTGAACGCGTATCTGATCTTGCTGTCCGGCTGGAAAGGAGTCGATGATACGATCGATGGTCTGAGCGGCGTTATTGGTGTGCAGTGTCGACAGCACTAAGTGTCCGGTTTCCGCAGCTGTTACAGCTGTGCCGATCGTCACGTGATTGCGCATCTCACCAATCAGAATAACGTCTACGTCCTGACGAAAGACGGAATTGAGGGCGGTGGCGAAACTTTCCGTATCAACACCGACTTCGCGCTGATCAATCAATGATTTCTTCGGTTCGTAC
>CAZSDR010000078.1:0-3645 GCA_964605695.1 uncultured Candidatus Saccharibacteria bacterium
GGCGCGGACGGGGGCCGCCACCTTGTTTTTGACCACTTTGACGCGGGGGCGGCCCCCGACGACCTCTTCACCTTTTTTAATCTGGGCGATACGGCGAATGTCGAGTCTTACGCTCGTGTAGAACTTAAGCGCTTTGCCGCCCGGAGTAGTTTCAGGATTGCCAAACATGACGCCTACCTGCATGCGGATTTGGTTGATGAAGATCACTACCGTCTTTGATTTAGCGACAATACCGGTGAGTTTACGCAAAGCCTGACTCATCAGCCGCGCTTGCTTTCCGACATGATGAGCACCCATTTCACCTTCGATTTCGTCTCTTGGTGTGAGGGCTGCCACCGAGTCGATCACAATGACATCGAGTTTGCCGCTTCGTACGAGCGATTCAACTATCTCAAGTGCTTGCTCACCGTTGTTTGGTTGAGATATCAAGAGTTCTTCAAGTTTTACACCAAGTTTTCCAGCGTACTCGGGGTCCATAGCATGTTCGGCATCAATGAAGGCGCAAATACCACCTGTCTTTTGCGCTTCCGCGATAGCGTGTAGGGAAAGAGTGGTCTTACCAGAGGATTCCGGTCCAAATATTTCCACAATCCGTCCGCGTGGGAAGCCGCCAATGCCGAGGGCGTCATCAAGACCAATGGAGCCGGTCGGAATCGAATCAATATCAACTTTGGCGGTTTCGCCAAGTGTCATGATGGCGTCATCACCGAATTTGGTTTTAATACTGCGTAAGGTTTCGATAATGTCATTTCCATCACCCTTTTTATTTCCAACAGGTTCAGCTGACGCATTTTTCTTTTTATCACTTTTTTTCAGTGCCATACATTATTGTTCGTTACGGTTGATAATTCCGGATCTTCCTTCGGTGTGTATACGAATGGGTGTGATGTCTCGGCAATCCGTCCGTACCGATCTTCGGCACGGATCGTCACTGTATTATACCCGTTGTCGAGAACCAGCGCTTCGGAGAAATAGCCTTCCGTATTGGTGAAGATAGCTCGACCGTTGAGTGTCATATGAGTGATGTTTTTTGCGTAGCCAGATAACTCGACAAGTCGTTCCGTTTGAATCATGTTCGGCGGGTTGATGAGTGTCACATGAGGTCCTGCGATCAGTAAGCGGGCTTGAAAGAGCATATAGAAAACGAGTCCAAAAATGATAGTGAACGCACCACCGATGCGGATCAGATTGCGTAAGGTCATTACTTTTGTGTGGATAGGGTACATGTCTAAAAATTAGAAGAATCTTCGTCGTCGTCCCCAGCTTCTTCTCCACCCAGAACCATTCTTGGTTTTGAGCCATCTTGAGCACCAATGACTCCGCGTTCTTCAAGCAGGTCAATCAATCGCGCCGCCCGCGAGTAACCGACACGAAGTTTTCTCTGGAGATACGATGTTGAGGCTTTTCCGGCCTCGAGCACGGCCGCCTTGGCGTCTTCGTAGAGCTCGTCGTCATCGTCTTCACCAACACTGCCGGCGAATATACCGCCTTCCGATTGGGACGTGCTATCGAGGTCTATATGGTCAAACGCCTGCAAGTCATTTTGCTTCTTTAAGTAATTTACCACATTCTTGATTTCGTCTTCTGAAAGGAATGCAGATTGCAGACGATTTGGCTTACTTGATTCACTTGAAACGAAGAGCATGTCTCCTTTACCAAGGAGTTTTTCGGCCCCAACCTGATCAAGGATGGTGCGTGAGTCTACTTGTGATGCCACCTGTAGAGCGATACGAGTTGGTATGTTGGCCTTGATGGTTCCAGTGATCACGTTTACCGATGGTCTTTGAGTGGCCAAAATCAAGTGTATACCGACAGCGCGGCTCATTTGCGCTAGACGCACAATCAAGGCTTCCAGCTCTCGCGGGTAGCTGTGCATCATGTCGGCCAACTCATCCATGATGATAACTATATACGGCAACGGTTCAGGTAGATTCTGTCGTTCTTCCTCATCAGAACCGTCCTTTTCCCATTGATTCTTGGCCGGATGGTAGACGTTCTGATGGTACGATTCTATGTTCTGCACTTTCTCTGATTGCAAAATATCGTAGCGTCTTTCCATTTCGCTCACCGCCCATTTGAGGGATTTGAGGGTCCGTTTAGCGTCAGTAATGACGGGGGCCATGAGATGGGGAATTCCGTCATAGAAGGTAAGTTCAACCCGCTTGGGGTCGACCATGATAAACCGTAGCTGTTCCGGGCTATTACGGAACAATAACGACACGATAAGATTATGAATCACGTTTGACTTACCGCTACCGGTGGTACCGGCAATCAACCCATGGGGCATACGAGCGATATTTGCGAAATGAACTCGACCCGTGATGTCCTTACCAAGGGCAACTAAGAGCGGTTTTGGTGAGTCGGTATATTCCGGGGAAGTCAGCAAGGACGCTAGGCCAATATGAGCCTTTTCGATATTGGGCACCTCAACGCCGACCAGAGATTTTCCAGGTATCGGAGCTTCTATACGAATGGTGCCGGAAGCGAGGTTGAGCTCAAGTTCACGCTGCAGGCCAACGATGCGTGATATTTTCACGCCCTGAGCTGGCTTCAGTGCATAGCGAGATACTGTCGGACCAATTTCTACCGTATCCATCTCCACATCAATGCCGAATTCTTTCAGAACACGCTTGATGGTATTGGCGTTGGCTTTTACATCGCCGGTCTTTGCTTTACCCTTGTCTTTAGCCAACAAGGAAAGTGGAGGAGGATCATATGAGCCAACAAAGTTAGTGACCACGAACTCATCTGCGCTTTTTGCAATTCCCAGTTTTTCGGTGATGGTGGTCTTTTTCTTTTCAGTATGTGGTTCGTCTGTCGTATCCTCTGACTCGTCTTCAGTCTCTATATCGTCAGGAAGAATCAATTTATCTATGTCTTCGTCATCTTCCATGTCCTGATTGCGCGCAAAGAAGTTCGGTAAAGCGAGACCAACATTAAAAGTGAGGAATACGCCGGTTACCAGAAAAGCGCCCAGGAAAACTCCTGAAGCCAGCGGTCCCATCAGGTACTGGAGAGGCCATTCGATCGCTGTTCCGATTAAGCCTCCGAATCCTTGACTATATAAGGTGAGAAGACCAAGAGTGGCAGAGAAAAGCAAAGCGATACCGATAATCTTCGAGACGCTGATTTTTTCGTTTTCTTGTGGATTGAGGAAGGCGTATACATAAAAAGCGCAGACTACCGGTGCGAGATAGGAACCGGCTCCAAAGAGGTAGGTGAGTGCAAAGTCGGTCCAAGCTCCAACCATACCGGCAAACCCTAAAAGGGAAAGGACAAAAAAGACACCAAAAGAACCTATGGCTAAAGCGCCGATCGATTGTCGTGCGTGTGGTGATAGGTCATCAAAAAAACCACTCGGTTCGGCTGTTCTACGTCTAGTGCGTTTGGCCATACGCTATACATACTCCAACTGGTAGAGACATAATGGAATTGTAACATGTGGTCGTTCAGGTAATGGTTGTTGAAAACTAAGCTCTTGATGATCAGGCGGTTTTTCAATGTGTTGAGCCAGTGTAGCTATAGTTGCGAAAAAGACAGAGCGGTATTATAGTAAAAGACGATCTGTCTGATACAACCTTTGATACATATATAAGACATAAGTATCAGTAAAAAAGACATATACATGCAAGATAATTCCCTCCA
>CAZSDR010000079.1:0-3532 GCA_964605695.1 uncultured Candidatus Saccharibacteria bacterium
AGAAATATTCGGACCGGAATCCTCCGGTAAGACTACCCTTTCCCTCCATGCTATCGCAGAGGCCCAGAAGACGGGCGGTATCTGCGCCTTCATTGATGCCGAGCATGCTATGGACCCCGAGTATGCCGGCAAACTGGGCGTAAAACTCGATGAGCTACTCATTTCACAACCGAACAACGGTGAGCAAGCGCTCGAGATAGTCGAATCGCTCGTACGAAGCGGCAAACTCGACGTCATCGTGATCGACTCGGTGGCGGCCCTCACACCAAGAGACGAGATTGAAGGTGAGATGGGCGCTCATCATGTTGGCAAGCAAGCGCGACTGATGAGTCAGGCTTTACGTAAACTCACTGGTATTGTTGCTAAATCAAAGACGGTAGTGATCTTCATCAACCAGATCCGCATGCAGGTAGGTGTCATGTTTGGCAATCCGGAAACTACCCCCGGTGGTAAAGCGCTTAAGTTCTACACGAGCGTCCGACTCGACATTCGCCGCATTGCCCAAATTAAGAAAGGTGAAGAGGTCGTCGGGGGCCGCCACCGCGTCAAAGTGGTCAAAAACAAGGTGGCGGCCCCCTTCCGCTCCACCGAGTTTGACCTCATCTACGGCGAAGGTATCTCAACCCAGGGCGAGCTCTTGGCACTCGGCGAGAAATATAAATTTGTCACGAAGTCCGGTTCTTCCTATACGTACCTACCGCCCGGCGCTGACAGTTCTGCTGAAGTGAAGCTTGGCCGCGGTTACGACGCCGCCCGTACATTCCTCAAGGAAAATCCAAAAGTACAAAACGAGCTCTTAAAGCACATTCGCCAAGCTCTCAAGGCAGAAGCGGCTGGCAATTAACCCTCCGTGATATAGTTACAAAAAGCATGAACCCCCCACAACCAAATCATTCTCGCGGTGTTACCCTCATAGAGATGGTGATTGTTCTAACCATCATCACTGTCCTTGCCGCTATTGGTTATTTGGGTGCTTCTGAATATCGTGAGCGAGGTCGAGTCAGTCGAGCGTCGGCCGAACTAACACAGATAGCGGTCGCCATTAGAATGGACGCCGAAGCCAATGGCGCTTGGCCAGGCAACGAGAACCGAGGCGTCGTACCCACCACCACCGCACCCTTCCTTGAAGGGTTAGACTTCTCTCAAGGTCCATGGCCGGAAAGCATCTACGACTGGGATACCTACACCGGTGCTGACGGACGACCGGTGCGACAAGTCACACTCCGATTCTGCAAAGACCCCGGTCTCGTAGGTCCGTGTTCGTTCCCTAACTCATCGTTATTGCCCGATTTTGAAAATAACCGATTCTCCGGCATCTATTACTGTCTGAGTGGTCAGTGCGTAGCTCACCCCGACCATCCCACCGCCAAAGGCTACTGCGTAAACTGCTAAAGTTAGCTCGTTCGAAAATTCAGAGGTCGACGCTGTTTGAAATTAAAACTAAACGAGAGTAGCACGAGAACGATTGCGCCAATCAAGGCAATCACGAGCCATTCGGTGTCCGCAAAAGATCCCCAGATGAAGTGTGGTATTCTCCCCACCGGTGTAGCGACAAAATTGCGCACAATGTCCGGTATTGAAATCACTTGTGCCAAAAGTCCAGCACTGATCGACAAAGCCAAACCATGGACGAAGGCATGATGAAAAACAATGGAAAGAAGATACGCACGGTACACCCTGCCCATGATGATCTTTTTGAGTTGTGGTGGCATTGTCTGTTCCATATCGTGTTGCAATAACTATAACTAACAAAATTGATGAGGGGTTATAGTGTCGCGTCCACCTCACCCACCTTAACCTCTTTGCGGAAAGCCGCTCGCGCTCGGTGGAGGCGAGCTTTAATAGTCCCCACGTTTTCACCAGTCTTTTTGGCAATATCTTCATGTGGCCAACGCTCCAAGTAATGCAGACGCAAGACCGCAGCAAAATGCCCAGGTAGGCGCGCCAAGACACGCTCAATCGCATCACTTCTCTCCAGCTCCCTATCGCCCAGACCTTGCGCCGCCACAAATTCCAAAAACTCCGGATCTGTCAGGGTAACCCGTGAACCCTCCCGCACCAACTTTTGGTAGCGGGTAAAAGCCGTATTCATGAGAATACGATAGGCCCAGGAAGAGAAAGTGGCCCCTTCTTGGGGTGAAAAGCTGGCGGCATTCATATAAATCTTGGTGAATGTATCCTGAACCACTTCTTCAGCGTCCCGCGGATCGCTAATAATCGAGCGGGCTTTACGTAAAAAGGCTGTCTGGTAACGATCCAGAAGAACGCCAAAAAGCCAGGGTTGAACCTGTGACCGTTTGAGTAACTCGTCGTCCGTAAGGTCGCGAGCGCTAGTACCGATTGGAAGTCCAAACATACCTGTGTTACTATTCTGGCTTATTTATTAGCTGTTGTCACCTTCATATCGTATGGCCGTCCTTGCGTATAACGAAATAACTCCGAAAAAAGTTATCATTTTTAATGATGAACCGTGTGTCGTAATTTCCTACCATGTCTTCCGTAAGCAACAACGAAAACCGGTCAACATCACCAAACTCAAGGGACTTAAGAGTGGACGCGCCTATGAGCAGACCTTCCACGTCAGCGAAACCGCTGAAGAGGCTGAGCTAGAAACTCGCAGTATCACATTTATCTACCGCAAACCGAACGAATACTGGTTCCATACTACCGGAAAGCCGAACGAGCGCTTTATGCTCTCTGAGGATTTAATTGGAGAATCAGGAAAATTTCTTAAAGAAAGAAGTGAGGTCAATGCGATGGTCTACGAAGACGAAATCATCGGCGTTAAGATACCCGTCAAAGTAGAGCTGAAGGTAAAAGAAGCGATGGAGGCGGTTAAGGGTAATACCTCCTCAGGAGCGCTTAAAGAAGTTACTCTAGAAACTGGAGCCACCTTGATGGTACCGATGTTTATCGGAGAAGGCGATGTGATCTCTATCAATACCGAAACCGCCTCCTACGCAGAGAGAATTGAAAAAGCCTAGCGTTTATTTTGGTTTCAATTTATCTACCAAAAGAAAGACCGGGCAGAACACTTCAACCCGATCTATTCTCCGCCTATCCATATCCGATACAAGACCCACGGCACGAATAGGATTAGTGACGGCATGATTACTCTAAGCGAGTCGCACATTTGGCGGAGTTCGACATCGGACACGAGTCTTCTGTTGGCCCAATTCCTAACCCAGATACTATTTCTGAATCCGGGAATTTTCAGTAAGGCATTAGATATAGGATGTTGGTTAACCCACCATCTCACCCAACGCCAAGGCCGTTTTGGAGAATAATGTCGCCTGCCTTGCTTCCTCTGAAAGAAAAATCCCACAAGAACCTCCTCATTGTCTGTTTCCATTTTTATCATAGCAAACAAAAAAGGCCGCAGAAAAATTTCATTGGCCTTATTCCCAGCGACCGGATGCCGCTGGGTCAATCCCTCCCTTCTCGACGATCCTGGTCTGCGTGTGTTGCAGAGATTTTCGGGTCGTCTGTCCATAACCACCCGTAGGTGATTCTGCCCCACACACCGAGATGT
>CAZSDR010000080.1:0-3532 GCA_964605695.1 uncultured Candidatus Saccharibacteria bacterium
CGGCTACCGTGGCGTTTAAAAAATGTTCACATTAATATGTGGTGGGCGCATAACACAAACGCGGAGCGGCCCCTTGGGGGCCGCTCCGCTTTTCTCACTAACCCAAGGCGTTTGCAATTTTCTTGGCAAATTCCTGCATTTCGCCTTCGGTGTAACTGGCGTGCTTGGGAGTTTGAAATACGTTGTCATCCTTGAAACGAGGTACGACATGAATGTGAGTGTGTGGGACTTCTTGTCCGGCCGCTTCACCATTATTCATGATCAGATTTATACCGGCTGCCTCTAGCGTTTCCATCAGGGCATGTCCGACTTTCTTCGCTGTAACGGCCAGATGGGTGAGGGTGTCCGGTTGTATGTCTAAAATATTTACCGACAGTTCTTTTGGTACCACCAAAGCGTGGCCTTTATTGATCGGTGTTATGTCGAGGAAGACGATGCATTTCTCGTCTTCATAGATGATTTCGGCTGGAATTTCACGATTAATTATCTTTTCAAAAATAGTTGCCATAATTTTGCTATTATAACCCAACTATGCCGTTTCAGGTTAGGGAATCAGTATCAGATGATATTAAAGAGGAGTTCGCAGACTTTCATCCTTTAGTGCAACAGCTTTTGTATAACCGCGGGATTACAAAGCGCGCCACCGCTGAGTCTTTTCTTGCACCCTCTTACGATGATCATCTTCATGATCCGTTGCTGCTTCATGATATGGAAGTAGCTGTGGCGCGTATTCTTACGGCGATTAACCAAAAAGAAAAGATCGTTATCTTCAGCGACTATGACTGCGACGGCATTCCGGGGGCGGTGGTGCTTCACGACTTTTTCTCGATGATTGGATATTTAGAAACAGCACACGTTATTCCGCATCGGCACTATGATGGTTTTGGTTTGAGTGTGAAAGCGGTTGAAGAAATAAAAGACAAACATAATCCGGCACTCATCGTAACGATCGACTGTGGTACTGGCGATCTAAAAGCAATTACTCGAGCTAAGGAGCTTGGTATTGACGTGATTGTTACCGATCATCATGAACCGAAAGATTCGCTGCCTGACGCGACTGCGATCGTTAATCCAAAACTTGGCGATTATCCATTTTCAGATCTTTGTGGCGCCGCCGTTGTCTTTAAGTTGGTGCAAGCACTGATCGCTAAGGGCGAATTTACAATTCCGGCCGGAGCGGAGAAGTGGTGGCTTGATATGGTGGGTATCGCTACTATTGCTGACATGGTCCCGCTTATTGATGAAAATCGAGTTTTTGCTCATTACGGACTTACCGTTTTACGCAAGTCACGTCGCCCCGGACTAGCGCGGCTCCTACGATCACAAAGATCAAATCAGGCGCATCTTACCGAAGACGATATCGGTTTCACCATCGGTCCGCGGATTAATGCCGCTTCGCGCATGGATACACCAGAAGACGCTTTTCGTCTTTTGGCCACTAAAGATGAAGGAGAGGCGGGGGCTTTGGTAGCTCATTTGGAAAAAATGAACACTGAACGTAAAACGGCTGGAGCGCAAATCACCAAAGACATTCATAAACGAATCAAACTCACCAGTGATCTGCCGCCCGTGATTGTAATGGGTAACCCTAAGTGGCGACCATCATTAGTCGGATTAGCCGCGACCAAATTGGCAGAAGAAAATGACCGTCCCGTATTTCTGTGGGGAAGAGATGGTAATCAGGCGTATAAAGGCTCGTGCCGCAGTGGCGGCGGTATCAGTGTCGTACGCTTAATGGAAACTGTGCCGGAAATCTTTACGGAATTCGGAGGGCATCACATGTCTGGCGGATTCACGGTTGCGCCGGAACATATTCACTCTTTTTCTGACGCTCTGTTGCAAGCGTACAATACGCTTGGAGAGGCGGCCCGCATAGAATCCTTGCCGGTGGTTGATGCTGAATTGGAACTCGACCAGATTGATGATGCGCTTATAAGAGCTCAGCAATACCTGGCTCCGTTTGGTGCAGGTAATCAGAAACCTCTGTATGTGTTTCGGAACGTCATACCAAAAACAGTGGTTGCCTTTGGTAAAGGGAAAGAACATACGAGAATTTCTTTTGAAACCAAAGGGAGAGCTAAAGATGCCATCGCTTTTTTCAAAAAGCCGGAACAATTTTCTGTGGTGCCTGAGGTGGGCCAAAAGCTATCGCTTTTGGCCCACCTCGAACAGTCATATTTTATGAATCGCCTCGAAACTCGCTTAAGAATTGTCGATATTGTCTAAATAGTGTGCCGTCGTCCGTAGTGTTATACTCCAGCTATGGAAACTATTATCGCTTATACCGATGGAGGCGCGCGCGGGAACCCCGGTCCAGCCGCTATTGGTGTGTATATCACCGACGCCGCGGGCAAGATGCTCTCTGAAGTCAAACAGCACATCGGTAACGGCACCAACAACTTCGCTGAATATCAGGCGGTCGCTACTGCCCTTGAAACGCTTAAAAAACGTTATGGCAAGAAGACAAAAGAAATACAGTTTGAACTACGTCTTGATAGCGAGCTGGTAAAAAAACAGCTGAGTGGAGAGTACCAGATCAAAGAAACAGGACTCGTCCCGCTTTTCATCACCATTCACAACTTACGAGTGGCACATTTTCCAAACCTCACCTTTACCCATATCCCCCGCGAGAAAAACAAAGAAGCCGATCGTCTAGTGAATGAAGCGCTTGACGCAGCGTAGGGACGCTGTAATATTTTTCCTTGGAAAACGTCTCTGATGAGGCAACGGAACAAGGGAGGACTCAGTGAGCATTATCGTGCCTGTGAGTATGGTTCTGTGGTGGAGGTTTGACTATGAGGCAGCAGAAGAATCTACAACAATACGTGGCTGCCGCTTCATGAATGAAGTTTATAGCGGCCCACACACATTGCGACTTATGTTCGCGTGTGAGAAGTTGAGAGACCTCATTAGATTCGAGCCTCGTTGGCGGGTAAATCTTCCGAAGGTTGAGCGGGACACACTCATTCTCCGTCCAGTTGGTCGGCATAAACAAACGACCCATGACGGCATTCTGTATATGGGTGGGGCGTGGCGTTTCCAACCGAAGAAGAAATGCTTATCAAACGAAGTCTCAAATGACCTACCTCTGCTGGTCTCGTAGGGTATGGCAATTCGGGTCGGCGCATGTGTGCCGGCCTTTCTTTTTCATAGAAAATAGTTGACATCTACTTCTTAGTCTATACACTCTTCACTTGGTACACCGCATGGGGTGGTGTGAAGAGGGAGAAATTGCATTGAGTGAGGTAAACGAAGTAGAGGTTCCGGCGAAATTGCCCGAGGACGTCAAACAGCTCATACGTCTGCATTTCGGGCTTGATTGTGCGGTGGACCCCGAGAATCCCAACTTCCAACTACCTCCATCTGTCGATGAGACATGGGCCAAGCGGCGGAAGTTGGAAGCCAAACTCATGTTGTCAGGGTTGGCCGCTCAGGGCGATGAAGAGGCACTCAGCTACGCCCGAGAGAGAGATTGGCCGGTGGCTCTGGCCGCGTTAGCCGCCGAGTAGCGGCAAAACAATATTTCGCGGAC
>CAZSDR010000081.1:0-3508 GCA_964605695.1 uncultured Candidatus Saccharibacteria bacterium
CACTGATTTGGGAGTAAAAGAAGGCTCCGGAGCCATTCTCTCCACACGAGATGATGGACGCGGAATCAGCGTTCCTCGTAAGACATTCTCTCGTACCTGCCCCCCAGCCGGCCTCATGGTGCGGCGGTCTCTAATATCGCTGTACATAAAGGGAATACATACCCATCATACCGCACCAAGTATATGCACCTGGCCGTTTTTTACAGAATTCTGTGCATAGATGATGGTATACACACCGACCGTATTGCTGTATGGGGGCGTCAGTGTACTATTGTATTGTATGAACATATTAGGATTAGGGTTGCCGGAATTATTAGTCATCGCTTTCGTACTTCTGCTCTTTTTTGGCAAGGATAGACTGCCACAACTTTTTCGATCGGTCGGAACATCGATTAGGGAGTTGAAAGACGGTCTCTCCGACTCATCTTCTGAATCTGCCAACAAAACCGTTGTCGGGTCCGACGGTAAGGTGAGCACGTACGAACAAGGACAAGGACCAACTGAAAGAATGTAACTGTCTGCTTGCTGAAACTTTTTCGCCCGTGGTTTCTATAAGAAACCACGGGCGAAGTTGTCTGCCGTTTACTCTAAAATAAACTATCTACCTGCCGATGAAGCTCTTCTAAGGTACCCTCGTTCAAAATGAGCCGATCGGCCATATTCATCACTTTGGCTTTCTGCATACCATGTGGGTTGTGGTCATTTTTCTCCAATTCTTCCTGCTCTACAAATGTCTCAAACGAGACTTTGTCAGTTTCTGATCGACGTTTTTGCACACGCTCGTAGCGTATATGCTGATTAGCATCAACAGCAATCAGCAGACCGCCATGTTTTTGTATCGTATCAGCTTCGGCCACAGTTCTGATAGATTCAACAACCGCTTTCTCAACGCCGTCAGCGGCCATCTTTTCGAGCGCCTTCTGGACCAAAAAGTCGTTGCCGTATTTGGCTCTTAATTCATTGGCGGTCAGGCGCATCTGACTGCGCGTCGGTTCAGCTCCTTTCGGGATATGTTCAAGAATTATGCTGCGACTCGAGTAATGAGTAAAACCATGATGACCAACAAGACGAGCGACCACCTCACCTTTTCCAGATCCGTCGGTGCCCGTAATACCAATAAGCATACAGATCTAGTTGTTTCCTTTTCCAACCGGAGCGGATCGCTTAGCTTGCCATTCTTGGTAGAGAACCAAAAGCGGACTGGCAATAAATATCGAAGAATACGCTCCAGCTACCACACCCACAATCAAAATCAGAGCAAAAAGTTCGGTCACGGTGCTACCAAAAATATACAACGCAATGAGAGCGATAAGTACGGTTAATGACGTGTTAATTGATCGGGCCATTGTTTCTTCAACAGCCTGACCGACAATCTCACCGAATGGTTTGTGTAGAGTATAGGTTATTTCCGTACGCGTAACCCCACCGACTTCATTGATGGTTCGCTTGTTTTCGGTTCGGTTTTGCCGCAACTTTTCACGCACACGGTCAAAAATTACAATAGTGTCGTTGACTGAATAACCAAGAATAGTAAGGAGTGCAGTAATAAATAATATGTCCACCTCAGCACCAATGAGGTAACCTAAGAAACTAATCGCTGCAATAGGCACAAGAATATCGTGCACAAGAATCAGTGTTACCAACACTCCATAGACCCAAGATGAAACCGGAGTTCCAACTCCTCTAAATGCAAACGCCACATACATGATGGTGATAATCAAGACGATTGCTATCGCCCACACAGCCTTATCTTTAAGTTCTGAGCCGATCGTTGGACCTATTGATGTAAAGCGAGCTACTTCCCCACCCTCACCTAAGTTCACCAATGTGTTTTCGAGAATATTTCTTTCGTCGTTTGAAAGGTCGCGCGTAGAAACGATATAACTGAGACCAGCTTCACTGTTTGACTGCCGTACCGCAAATCCATCTAAATTGAGTTCTGTCACAGCTGATTCAATAACCGATTTCTCTGGCAGAGTTGAATAGCGCACTTCCATCAAGGAACCGCCGGTGAAATCTATACCGAGCTTAAGCCCATACACTGCAATTGTCGCGGCTGAGACTCCGATTACTACGGCCGCGATTAAGAGAAATATTTTTTTGTTACGAATGATATACATACATTCTCTTTTATTTTTTAGTCAATCCTGTTCCGAACAGATACGGCCAAAAACCAGAATCGTCGCGCTTCACGTCAGGTAAGACAACAAGCAACGTGCGAGTGATGGTGACAGCAGACAGCATCGCCACAATTACACCTACACCGAGTACCAAGGCAAATCCTTTGATCAACGAAGTACCAAACCAGAACAGCACGACCGCCGATAACAAACCGGTGACATTACTGTCACGAATCGCACTCCACGCGCGAAGGAATCCTTCGTACGCCGCTTGACGACTTGACTTACCTGATCGAAATTCTTCTTTCATGCGCTCAAATACCAACACATTAGCATCGACAGCCATACCTAAAGAAAGCACAAATCCGGCCAGACCGGCAGCTGTCAGAGTAATCGGTATTAACATATACAACGCAAGTGAAATCAATACATAGATACACAAAGCGATACTCGCAACCAAACCAGCTACGCGATACCAGAGAATCATAAATAAGGACACCGCGATCAAACCGACCACGCCGGCTTTTACACTTTCCTTAACTACTCCTGCGCCAAGAGTTGCATCGATGGTTTGTGTTGATGTGAGTGAAATAGGAACAGGCAACGCACCGAAATTTAAGTTTTCAGCCAGTTGACGCGCTTCTTCGGGTGCAAATCCCCCAGAAATGATTGCTTTACCACCGGTAATAGATTCGTTTATGCGCGGAGCCGAGATCATTTCTCCGTCAAGGAAAATGGCCAAATAGCCACCCACATTATCTCTGGTGATTTCTGCAAACAAATCGGCACCTTCGTTATTAAAACTGATCGATACGATTGGTTCATTTGCCAGAGATCCCGGTTGATTGCCGGCAAATTCAAGACGAGCGCTCTCTAAATAACGACCCGTCAAACCAGTATCTACATACGGATTGATATCTTCAAAAGAAGTGTTTTCTTCGGTATCCAAAACGGACAAGGCGGCCATTGCCTCTTGGTCGATGAGTTTGAATTCCAAAAGAGGTGTTCGTCCGATTTCGGCCACCGCTTCGCTCACATCCGTTACCCCGGGCAACTCAACGATCAATCGTTCGCTCTTTTCTTCCACCACAATGCTCGATCTCTCTACATACACAATCGGCTCCGACACACCAAAAATATTGATGCGTCTCTCAATCACGTCTCGAAGCACATTCATAAGTGCCGGTACTTCTGATGGAGCAATTCCATCTACATCCGCTTCATACACTAGGTGACTGCCTCCGGCTAAATCAAGACCAAGCTTAAATGGTCGTCGAGGATCTTCCGAAAAAGTATTCTGGTATACAAACCAAGCCAAAAGGCCAAAGACAATCAGGACTATGCTGGCATGAAATAAACGGATAACAGCCCGAGAGTCGCCTGATTCA
>CAZSDR010000082.1:0-3479 GCA_964605695.1 uncultured Candidatus Saccharibacteria bacterium
CAACGACTTATGAATGAGAACTGTTTTTAACCGCCTCGATAGCCGGCAGTGTACCCTCTTCAAGGAAAGTCAACATGGCGCCGCCGGCGGTAGAAAGAAAACCGAATTTGCCCTGAAGGCCCAACGACTCAATCGCGGCAACCGTATCACCGCCGCCAACCACTGAATACGCTTCACTGTCAGCGATCAGCTTGGCACACACAACCGTTTGTTCTTCAAAGCCTTTTTCATAATCACCAAATGGACCATTCCATAAAATGGTTTTGGCATTCTTGATCAGTGGCGCCAACATGGCAATGGATTCCGGTCCCACATCAAGAATGGTTTCATCAGCATTGACGGCGTCAGCCGGGCAGACCCTTCGACCATTCGAACCATCAACTACCACATCAGTTGGTAGTAAAAGTTTCGGATGGGATAGAAGTGGACTACCTTCAAGAGAGAGGTCTGACACAAGAGAAAGGCCGACCTCATATCCTTTTGCCTTAAAAAAGTCATTGGCGAGAGCGCCGCCGATAAAAATATGGTCGTAGAGATCAAGAAATTTCTCCACGAGAGGCATTTTCGTATCGAACTTGGCACCACCTAATAAAAAGACCGAGGGTGATTGTGGTGACAGCGCTTTTGATAATTCCTCATACTCATTCATAAAGGTTGGACCAACAAAAGAAGGTATAAACTGAGGCACTCCCACAATCGAAGCATGCTCTCGATGAGCATCGGAAAAAGCATCCATCACATACACATCGGCGAGTTCAGATAAGCTTCTAGCAAAATCAGTATCATTTTTCTTTTCTCGAGGATCACGACGCACATTTTCTAACAAAAGTACCTCTCCATCTTTCATTGCGTCACGCAATTCCAAAGTCACGCTTCCCACCACTTCAGAGGAAAGACGCAACGGTACATGCTCGCGCAACACTTCTGCTATCGGATGCAAACTTTGCGACCCATCATCACCCAGATGACCACAGAGGATGACCCGAGCACCAGCCGCACGGAGTGATTCTATAGTGGGAATGGCACGAAGGAGACGAAATTGATTACGTACTGCCCCGTCGTCGATTGGTACGTTCAAAGCTGCTCGTAAAAAAACGTATTTACCTTTCAGGTCGCCGGCATCTTTAAGAGCTGGTAGTGTTTTTCGCATGTTGTTCGGTTAATTTGATAATGGTTCTGAACTCTTCCGACTTTAAACTGGCGCCGCCAACCAGAAATCCATTGACGACTCCGATTTCCAAAATTTCGGCGGCGTTTTTCTGATTGACTGAACCGCCGTACAGAATACGCGGCTTGTGAGCAACAGCTCTTCCGTAGAGATTCACAAGTGTCTTTTGGATAAACAATTTCATCTCGAGGATGTCTTCCGGAGTAGCGTTTACACCACTGCCAATCGCCCATACTGGCTCGTAGGCAATTACCATATGCGCCATCGCTGAAGCAGGAATGTCTTTAAAAATAGAAATGATTTGGTTTTCAACCACATTAAAAAAATCTCCCTGAGGATCACGAACTGATTCGCCGATACACACAACTGGAACCAGTTTGGCTTCCAGAACCGCTTTCACAGAAGCATTCAATTCAGCATCGGTGCGGCCGGTTTTTCGCACTTCCGAATGACCAATAATGACAAACGTCGCACCAACATCTTTGAGCATACTTGCCGAGACACTGCCGGTATACGCACCAAACGCAAACATCGAAACATCTTGGCCAGCAAGTTTATATGCACTACCAGAGATTTGTTTGTGTACATCACCTAAAAAAGGAAACGGGGGAGCAAAAACCACTTCAGTTTTTACAAGTCGTAAATTCTTTTTTACCGCACCAACCAAAGAGAGAGCTTCCGTTCGTTTCTTCGGGTTCATCTTCCAGTTACCGATCACCACGTAAGGCGTATGTTTCATAGTCTCCGACATTGTATCACGAGACTAAGCCACAACCTTTCGATCTCTGACTCTCAACTTTCTACTGGTATATATCACGCCATTCAACGAAATTATAGTCATCAGACGTATGAGGAGTGAGAGGCGGCGGATCATCGACGAGATTACGGTCATAGGAATTGTAGCGATTATTGAAGCCGGACGTCCAGGTCGTACCACTGACCCACTTCGTACCAACACGACCGTTACTAACAATTGTGCCAAGCATAGTAAGTGAATTGCGAAACGCGTATGTTTGATACGAACTCGGTAGTCTATCTCCTGAAGAACAGTATGTCGTACTTTGGCAATAAAAATTGCGTCCGAAGCGACCGTTCTGAGCAATTAAAATTCCCTTGAGCGACATGTCATTAGGCACATTGACACCGATCAATAAGTCCTGTTGAGCGACAACCAATAAACCTGCGTCTTCATTTGCGTAATCGAGATTTCCCTGAAGAATGATGGAACGATTCTCTCCTGAACCACTGAGATTAGCGGCGGCCAAGGTAACCTTTCGATCCACCGTGCCAGACAGCCAAACTTTATCCTCAACAAAGATCAGTGGACAGCCTGAGGGAACACTCTGATTAGACAGGAATGTACGGCTATTGATGATATTTCTTTCGTTCTGCCAAATATTACTGACGCCATCGTTGTACATTCCCCGATGCTGAATGGTGGAATTAACCCGATAGACATTCATGGTGCCATTGCTCAGAAATTCAATCTGATACCCCTGACCGCCAGAAGGACCAAGTAAGACGCCACCACTGCCAGTGGCACGAGTGCGCATTTCAGAGAGATTAACGGTGAGACCAGTGAAATTAACCGGAACGCTTGGGAAGCTAAAGAGAGCTGTATTGGGGTTAGCGGTTGTCGTAAAGACACCATCACGTGTCACGCTCGGACTACATCCATAAGTTCCACTACAAACCCACTCTTCTAAACCACTCGTGACGGTGGAATTGTTAGTACCATCGAAGCGCACGCCTCCATTGGTATGATACGGACCAATAATCTCCGCATCGGCACCCACATATACGTTAGAATTAATAATATACGCATACTCGGCCACCGTCGGACGGGCATACCGGCCAAAAACGGTCCTTTCTAAGTCCGGCATCGCATCAGTGCGTCCGGTCGCAGTGATATTAATTGAACTTACCGCACCGCAATAAGCTGTTGAGTCGAGTTCTATATCAAATTCACCTATCCTTCCCAACTCAGGGTCTTCATAGGGAATCGTAAAGGGACCAGGTAGACCGGTACCATGAGTGACGTCTCCAGGGAAGTGAGCTAAAAACCATTTGTAATAATTCAATCCGCCTTCGGCTATCTCACGCGCCAATTCCTTTTGGATACGGAACTCTTGGGCTTGGTACTGGGAAACAACGTACCCCACGAAGCCAGTCACCATCATGAAAAAGACGGATCCAAAGACTATGACGAGTACCAGCAACGCACCCTTCTTATGATTGATTACAGATGGTTTCATAAATTATCTTTAAGATTTCTGAGCATGGCTCCGGCCCGCAACATGTATTCTCCGGG
>CAZSDR010000083.1:0-3475 GCA_964605695.1 uncultured Candidatus Saccharibacteria bacterium
AAGCAACAATTTCTTCAATAAGCGCTTTCAAATCAAACGGCTCCATCTTGAACTGCACGTTTCCGCTCTTAATGTTTGCTGCGTTCAAGATGTCTTGAATCATGGTGAGGCCCTTGGTATCTGATTCAAAACCTTGTTCAACAATTGTTTTAGAATTTTCGGGGAGTTCGCCAAAATCTCCCTCCTTCATACCTGCAAAGATATTCCTCGATTTCGTCACGAAACCTTTGATCTGATGAGTAACAAAATGTATCAGACTTACTTGACGTTCGTTAGCGCTCGCGAGTTCGCGTGCAAGCTTCTCAATATGCTCTCGTTGTTCAATTTCTCTTCGCACACTTCGAATCAGAATGATTCCAACGATACCGATAAGTATGAGTGTTCCAGTAAGAAGCACACGACTTGCAGTCGTTGTAAGGAATGCAAATTCGGAACTTACCAAAATAACAAGAGCAATAATCAAAGCTTGTGCCTCGAAGATCTCTACGTTAAATGATCTATAACGAACGATTAGATAACCGAGATACACAATCAGTATCGGCATACCGAAGAGTCCGTAGATGCTGAAGTTGTACGCAAACTCTATTGCGCTGTAGTTAACAAGAAAGTTCGTTCCAAGAATGGAAAGATAGAAGAAGGCGAGAAAGAACAGGACCCCAATGCTCGAGAGCGTAATTTCTCTGCGATGCTTCTTCTCTTTCTCTTTTGCGTGAGCCAAGAACGCAAGTACGATAGTTGCCAGCATAAAGATACCTTCGATAACTATCGGATATAGAACAACCCATTGTGTTTCCCAAGCTTCACAAATATTCGCATCAAATATTGAGAGATTGATTCCAAGAAAAGTCGTTACGTATGTGGGAGCAATAAGTGCAACTCCTACGATTTTCTGCCAAGAAGGCAAATCCTTTCGATATATGAAGGTGTATAAGAAATAGTATCCAAGGAAGAACATGGTCACGGAGAGCATGTCAATAAGTGACCACGTAAACATCATGGTCCCCGCTCCAAGGAACGCAAACCATGAGGCGATGTCAAAGAAAGCCCATAGAGCAAAAGTACAACAAAGAGTGAAGAAGACTGCTCCTGGAAGACTGCGAGTTTTTAGGAACAGGAAGAGACCAAATATGAACGCAACGATTGCTGTAGGTATATGTGTATAAAACAGAAGACCAAGCGAAATTTGGTTCACAAGATAGTCGTAACAGTATTGAATTGCTACAAAATCAGAGAAGTTCATAGGAGTTCATTAGTGACTGATTCTTCTGGTTCGTCTAGAGTAGCTTCGATCTCAACTTGAGGAGGTTCCTCTGGTGTGGATACACATATCTCCCCTTCTTCAAGGGTATCTTCAGCACAATAGGTAAACTCACACTGTTCTTTTCCCTCACATGAGAAATCCTCGCATGAGTGTTCAAAAAGACATTGTGGCGCATCTGCAGCTAACACTGTTACTTTTGCGTATGGAGTTGTATCGCATTCAGTCTCTTCCAGGCCTTCACAATCAGCAGCAAAACAGCTTTCGAAAGCAGGATCGCACGAGGCCGTAGAGAGCATCATGTAGTTCTTAGCCAGAACATACTGGTCATAGCGGTACCAAATAACCGCAATAAGGGCGATAAACATAAGCCCCGTAACAACTTTTCCCAAGACATCCATGTGCCCCAAGTATACCAACACTCGCAACTGTCTAGGATATGAGGGTGTCGATATCTTTTTTACGTTCGGATGGATGTGAAAGCCAAAATAGATCCCCTTCAATGTGAGTTGGTTCAAGAGGAACAATAAGCGGTTTGTAGCCTGTTTCAGCAATAATCTCTCTTAGAGCGGGCAGTATGACTTCTTCAGTAAATTGATTTTCTTTTCCTTCTATCAAGAAATTCTCAAACAGAATTCCGTCTTTTAAGAAAAGCGTTAGAAATGGCTTGTAGTAGTCTTTTGCAGAAGTCCCAGCTTTATGGAGCCATTCAGAAACGTCACAAATTGATCCTGTGAAGTGCGGGCAGTGTTTTTTAAAAAGATCGTGGTGGAAGTCTACTAAAGATTGCCCCCAAAGCGTTTCAATATCCTTGAGCGCTTTATTGTTACTAGCATTTACATCAATTATACCTTTGGCTTCTATAATGGGATTGCCATGTCTATCTATTCCCTTCTGGAATCGTAATTTTGCAAGAGAAAACTTCCATTCGTTCCGGTTTGTAAATTTGTCATGAGTATATTCAAGAATAAGAGGTTGAAGTTCTTCAAAAGTATCTGCAGCCATCAAAAAACGCACTATTTCGTAATTTGGGGTAGCCATATGTCGGAAAAGAACCATACTTTTCTTCCCTTCCATAATCTCAGGGATGCCTTCAGGGTTTATCGAATTAATATATGCCTGAAGAGTAGTGTCTCCCGCACGTTTCTGAAGCTCTGAAAGAGCTTCTTGCCATGAGGTATACACAAATGCATCAAACGCTTCCCGGTTTGCCGTGAGAAGAGGTGCTTCTTTCGGGGGATTCATGAGATAGGGGCCGCATGGCGGCTCAATGACTTAATTCTAGCACACGATTTTAAAATAATGAAACGCCCGCGAGTGTTAGTCGCGGGCGTTATATACGCTACATCAGCGCAAGTGAGAGCATGAACTCTAGGATTCCGTGTCGTTGGTCCCAGAGGTATGTGATCGCCAGAACCAGAAGGCCAGTTTCAAAAATCGACCAAAGATTGGCTGCAGCAAGCGCGGTGAAAAGTATTCCCCAATCGCCGCTGCGAAGCCCCTCGAAGTGTCGTTTTTTGAAGTGGATAGCCGTAATCAAGGGATCGATTTGCGTGGACGCAGCAATAAACACGAGGTAGCTTGCAATTTTGCCGCCAAGTGTCTTTTTTTCTTCGCCAAACCAAACCAAAGCTTTTTCGTACCAGGCAAGGTCAGGCTTTTTTTCAAGATCTCGCAGTTCCTGGGCAGAGAGCCAGTCCCACTTCATCTTGTCGTACGCCCAGAACATGATGCTGCACTGGATGAAACTGCCCGCAGCAGCGATTAGTGCGCCGCCGCCCAATCCCCAGCCAAGACGAGACATGGCAAAGGGATAGAAGCCTCTATCATACAGGGTGTTGAAGACCTGATAGACAAGAAGAGGCCAGTTTTTGCGCACGCGTTCTTTAGCAATTTCACGCATTCGTTTCGAGGCGATTTGGTCGCCCATAATAGTACCCCCTTTCTGAACAAGACTGAAGGTTCTGTGGCGACCAATTGTCGCTCTTTTCAATTATATCACATCAAATACTATATGGCAAGCAATGAAACAAACTATAAAATCAACGTTTTCTCGTCTTCGGACGCAATGCAATAACTTCCCCAAGAGCTTTGTTAAATACCGTCTTTGTTACTTTTCTATTTGGATGAGGCGGAAGGCCAGGATCGTGGAAAACTATATGAGATTTGGAAACATCTAGAATCACAACTGAATGATTTGAGTATCCGCCTTTTCTA
>CAZSDR010000084.1:0-1796 GCA_964605695.1 uncultured Candidatus Saccharibacteria bacterium
TGATATTATGCAGACGACCGACTTCAGATTATGGGTTCTTCTCGCTATCTGTGTGGGAACAGGAGGATCAATGTTAGTCATCGGTTCAGCTGCTGGAGTGGTGGCCATGGGTATGGTGAAAGAATTAAGCTTCAAACAGTTTCTTCGAATCGCCACGATTCCTGCCGCTCTTGGTTACGCTGCCGGAATAGCTGTGTGGTACGTGCAGTATCTACTCTGGTAAAACGTTCCTTCTGTCGAAAAAAGTCACAAAGGCGAGGACTTGCGTCCTCGCCTTTGTGCTACAATTTCTAGACATGATAAAAAATCGTGCAGCTGTGATTGGCGCTGTTGGAATAGTCTACTTCATAGTAGCGACATACGGACTGTATATTTTTGACGCGGGGTTAGTTATAAGCGCATTAGTTCTGTTTGCTTTACCATCTTTTGTATTGGCACGCTTCTCTAGTGCCCCGACTGTACTCTTATTAACGGTGGCTGTACTTGGTCTTGGTATCGGAGCTTTGTTTGAAGCAACTGCGCACCTCTATGGTCTGTGGTACACCACGGGTGCCGAAAGTCTCCGACTATTCGGACTGATTCCGATTGAGGCGCTGTGGGCGGCGGCATCACAGGCTTTATTCCTAGCTTTACTGTATGAAATCATTTGCGATGACGGCGTGTATACCGAACGGTCAGCTCAGGCGCGCTTCGGCGTGTTCGTAGTTTTCTTTGGTGGCTTGTTGGGATTGATTGCGTTGCATCAGTATTTAGCCCAAGGTTTGTTCATTGCCTATGCGTATATGTGGCTGATCGGAGCTGTGTTTGCAGTGAGTATTTCGGCGCTGGCAGTATACCGTGTGTACTCCGTGTCGTTCATCGATAGACTGTTCAATTTTTCCATCATTGGTGCCTTCCCGTTATTTTGTGCCTTACTACTTTCGGTCACAAATGGCCATCGTGTGTTTCCTGATACGTTTGACTACGCCGGAATGATTAGTCTTTTTGGAGTTAATTTCCCAATCGAAGAACTTTTAGTTGTTTTCCTGATTCCATTCATTGTCGCCTCGGCGTATGAACTCTATTTAGACGACCGCACTTAGGATACGCTCCGATTCTCTACTACTTTGTTGCACCGCAGAGATTTAGTATTGCAAAAATAATCCTGAGGGGTATCATTTACATATATGGAAGTACGCGACATTGTAAAAGAAGCTGTCGTGATACCTGAAGACACTCCGTTTGCGGAAGCGGTTAGAGTGATGGTTACTAAACAGACGAATTCTCTCTTGGTGGTAGATGACGAAGGGTGTTTGGTTGGAGAGGTTCATATCTCAGACCTGTTGGATGCCATTGTGCCCGACTATCTTGATGGGGACGCTATTACAACCCATTTCTCGAGTGACGATATGTTCGACGAGGCAGTACGTAACAGTGCTGATCTTGAAATAAGATTCTTTATGACAGCCGACACCACGCCGGTACTTATCACCGACGGACTGATGTCCATCGCGGCTACTGCTATTGCTTACCGTAAAACCCATATACCAGTGGTGGATGCTTCTAATCGACCCATTGGAGTAATTTCTCGTCGTGGCGTAAAGCATATTGTGGCCAACGCTCTTGGTATTAAAGACGATTACGCTTGATTCAAGCCAGATAACAATTTAGCTTTTGGAAAAAGCCGGTGTGGGGGTATACTGCCGGAATGAAGAAAGGGGTAATGCTGGAAAAAAATGGAGAGGAGGCGTTCTTTCAGGTAGTGGCGCATAGCTTTCATAAATACTTCCCAGAAAGCAGAAGCATCATGCGAACCA
>CAZSDR010000084.1:1806-3320 GCA_964605695.1 uncultured Candidatus Saccharibacteria bacterium
GGCGTTCAATGAAGCATACGCTTCATTGAACGCCTCTCAAAAGAAAGCTGTTGATACCATCGACGGACCAGTTATGGTGATTGCTGGTCCGGGTACCGGAAAAACACAAATCCTGACCCTACGTATCGCCAACATCTTGCGTCAAACTGACACAGCGCCGGAACAAATCCTCGCGCTCACGTTTACTGAAGCCGGTGCTCGAACGATGCGGGAGCGACTTTTGAAATATATTGGCCATCTGGCATATCGAGTACCGATTTTTACTTTCCACGGCTTTGCTGAACAACTCATCAAAACCTATCCAGATGCTTATAGTCGCGTTATTGGTGGCCGTCCAGCTTCTGATGTAGATAAGATTTCTATGATTGAGACGATTCTTGAATCAGGATCGATCAAACTACTTCGTCCTCATGGTGATCCGGCGTATTATATAAAGCCGATCATGTCCACGTTGTCGGAATTGAAGAGGGAATACATAAGTCCTAATGATTTGGCAGAAATAATCCAAGATCAACAAAAAGACTTATTACGCATTGAACAATTTCACAGTAAAGGTGCACACAAGGGCAAGGTACGGGGAGAATACAGCGAACGGGAAAAAATAATCGCTAAAAACTCCGAACTACACTTGATATATCGCGAATATGAAGCGCTTCTTAATCAAGCTCGTCTATACGATTTTGATGACATGATTATCGAGACCATCAAAGCGCTCGAAAACAATGAAGATATATTACGCAGTGTTCAAGAGACCTATCAGTATGTATTAGCGGATGAGCATCAAGATGTAAATGCGAGCCAGAACAGATTGCTCGATCTCATCTGTTCTTATCATGAACGACCCAACATATTCGTGGTGGGAGATGAAAAGCAGGCAATTTTTCGTTTCCAAGGAGCCTCGCTGGAAAATTTTCTTTTTTTTGAGAACCGCTTCCCGGGCACGAGAACCATCACGCTGACGGATAATTATCGATCCGGTCAAACTATTTTAGACGCTGCACATTCTTTGATTGCTGTAGAAGAAGGTCCGCTCAAGGAGCTTCGTGTGCCGCTTCATTCAAATAGCGAAGAAGAATCTTCGGTGCGAGTAAGTAGATTTTCGCATCAGGCGATTGAGGACGGGTGGGTCGTAAACGAGGTTACAAATCTACTGGCTGAGAATGTTTCTCCGTCTGAAGTGGCCGTGATCGTGCGTACTAATCGCGAAGTGGAGCAGTATGCAGAATTGTTACGCAAGGCGAAAGTACCAGTACAGGCATCTGCCGACGGTGATTTGCTTGTCCATCCGATTACTGTGACCGTCATGGCTTTGGTTGAGTCGGTTCTTTCTCAAAAAGATGAATCAGCTTTGGTGACGCTTCTTCATGGTGCTTACTGGGGAATAGAGCAGGCTGATTTATTGGCAGCTCTGGCGGCCCGTACCTTTGATTTACCACTGACGCGTTTGATAGGTGATGCAGATTTACTCATTAGGGTAGGGGTGAAGCGTCCAGAAGCTTTGCTAAAGGTATCGG
>CAZSDR010000085.1:0-3250 GCA_964605695.1 uncultured Candidatus Saccharibacteria bacterium
TCGTCTCCTTGGCGAACGCACCAAAGATTAGCACAATCAAAGACGTAATTGTAGGAGTGGAAAGACAGTTTTCACGAGGCCTTATTCAGCCGAATGCGTTGATAGAAACATACCGTTCTTCCCTTGAAACGCTCGAAGTTATCCACCAAACGGAACTGGAAGCAGTCCGAACCTATTTTGAACACGAAACCGCCCTCGGCAATTTTCCAAAGGATTTAATATGAATATGATCATCAAATCTTCATCTATCGTTATCTTCGCGCTCTTTTCAAGTCTGGCGCTTTCTGAGGAAGGGGAAGCTCCAAAAAATAGATTCGGACCTGGTAAAGCCGTTATTGAGGCTCAGGAAGCTAGCGGAATTAAACTCTCGGAAAAGGCGACACGTAACCTAGAACTTCTATTTACTAGTGTGACCCAAACCGGAACAGTCGCGGTACCTCCTGCAGCCCTGATAAAGTTTCAAGACTTCTTTGCCATATACAGAAAGCGCGATGGTTGGTTCAAGATGCTCGAAGTTGAACCACGCTCATCCAATGGAAAAGTGACAATCTCGTCAAAAGAGTTGAAAGCCGGAGACGAGGTTGTGATTACGAATGCTGACCTGCTTCGAGTGGTAGACCTTGATGTCTGGGGCCCTGAAGCCGACGCTTGTGTGGACTAAATATGATAAACCGAATAATTCACTTCTCAGTCTACTATCGTGGAACCGTTTTATTTTTGACTTTACTCTTTGCCGGTTTAGGATGGTGGAGTTTTACCCATCTTTCTATAGACGCAGTTCCCGATATCACTAATGTTCAAGTACAAGTTTTCTCAGAGGCCGGAGGCCTTTCTGCAGAGGAGGTCGAGCGAACAGTTACATTTCCCGTTGAGAGATCAATGGGCGGAATTTCGGGTGTAACTCAGGTTAGATCTTTGAGTCGCTTCGGACTTTCCGTTGTTACTGTTGTCTTTGCGGATAATTCCGACATCTATCGCGCAAGGCAGATGGTTTCCGAACGCCTGCTCTCGATAAATTCCGAATTACCACCAAGAGTAGAGCCAAAGCTTGGCCCAATCACGACGGGCTTAGGCGAAATTTTCTTTTATGCTATCGAGGCGAAAGAAGTAAAACAAGGCGAGGCAAGGTTTGAGCAGCTTATGGACCTTCGCGGTATTCAGGAATGGTTCGTGAAACCTCGTCTTCTTGGTCTTCCTGGAGTTGCAGAAGTCAATACAATCGGTGGCTTTGAAAAACAATTTCACGTCCAACCCAGAGTAAAAGATCTTCAGAACTTTGGCCTGGGTTTTTACGAAATTGTCGAGGCTCTTGAAAAGGCTAATGAAAACGTTGGCGGGGGATATGTTCAACAGTCGAGTGAGCAGTTTATTGTACAAGGAAGCGGACTCATTGCCGATATGGACGATCTTAGACTTACTCCGCTTCGTTCGCTTAACACTCTTCGGGCTATTACAATTCAAGACGTCGCTGACGTAAAACTAGGCACTGAGCTTCGAACAGGTGCCGCTGTGGTAAAGGGCCAAGAAGCGGTACTCGGAACTGTTTTTATGCTTATGGGCGAGAACAGCCGTGATGTCTCAACCCGAGTTGCTGCACGCTTAAAAGAGATTGAAAAAGGTTTACCCGAAGGCGTTACATTGACTCCTGTCTATGACCGCTCAGAACTTGTAAATCAGACACTGTCCACTATCGAACACAACTTACTGATGGGCGCTAGTCTGGTGGTCGTGGTTCTCCTCCTGCTCCTCGGAAACCTTCGCGCCGCGCTTATCACAGCCCTGGTTATTCCACTTTCTTTGCTCATAACTTTCATTTTCATGAGATATTTCAAGATATCGGGCAACCTATTAAGTTTAGGCGCACTTGACTTCGGCATTATCGTCGATGGGGCTGTTATTGTTTTGGATCATTGCGTTCGAAAGATTCACGATGTTACCAAGGAGCTCGGAAGAAAACTGAGCGCTGAAGAAGTGAAAAAAACAGTATACGAAGCCGCAGTCGAAATTAGGACAGCTGCGGGCTTTGGTGAATTAATCGTCGTCGTGGTTTTCTTACCTGTTCTGGCACTTACTGGAATAGAAGGTAAAATGTTTCAGCCCATGGCAGCTACCTTCGCCATTGCAGTATTTAGTGCTCTTATACTCTCATTTTCCACGGTTCCGGCCCTAGCAAGTATCTTTCTTCGCGGCAAGGTGAAGGAAGGCAACCCATGGCTTATGCGGCTTGCCGAGATGATATACCGACCAGTTTTTAATATTTCGATACGATGGCGTTTCGTTACTATGAGTCTAGGATTCGTAGC
Organism: uncultured Candidatus Saccharibacteria bacterium; assembly: GCA_964605695.1. Classification (GTDB taxonomy): domain Bacteria; phylum Patescibacteriota; class Minisyncoccia; order Phycocordibacterales; family UBA918; genus OLB19. Next base: position 2,304 of record CAZSDR010000085.1, read on the forward strand.
GGTTGGCTTCGGTGTATACCTTTTCAAGCAATTGGGAGGTGAGTTTTTACCTCAGATGGATGAAGGCTCACGCACGATCCAGTTTGTACGTCCGGTGAATATTTCTTTAGATCAATCTGTTCGGCTTCAAATTAAATCCCAAAACATAATTTCTGAATTTCCTCAGGTAAAAGATGTCTTTAGTCGCATCGGGACGGCTGAAGTAGCGACAGATCCAATGGGAGTAAACCTTGCGGACACTTTCATTATGTTTAAAGATAGGTCCGAATGGCCGCAGGGCGCCAATGCACCGAAGACTTGGGCAGAGGTCACAAGGAAAATTGCTGAACGCCTTGAAGAGGAAGTTCCAGGTCAAAGGGTTCTTATCAGCCAGCCAATTCAAATGCGGTTTAATGAGCTTTTGGAGGGGACCAGGGCCGATGTATCTGTAAAAATATTTGGCGAGGATTTTGAAACTCTGGTTGAACTATCCGAAAAGGTTGCTGAGCAGATTCGTACCGTACCAGGTGCTGGTGATGTTGAGGGCGAAATTCAAGGTGCATCGCCGATGCTAAAGGTAAGTCCGAACTTGGACTTTCTAAGACCACTGGGAATTTCGCCGAGGAAAGTTATGGAAACCATCTCCATTGCGGTCGGCGGTGAGGAAGTCGGTCACGTATTTGACGGAGTCAAACGCTATCCTATTGTGGTGAAACTCGATGAGAGTATCCGCTCTGACCTCGACGCTCTAAGGAGACTTCCAGTTGATATCGGCGACAGAACTTCTGTGCCCTTAAGCCAAGCTGCGAAGATTCAGTTCGAGGAAACGCTTGGCGTAGTGAACCGAGAGGAATCAAAGCGGCGAGTAGCAGTCATGATAAATCCGCGAGGGGTCGACACGGAGACTTTCGTGTTAGCCGCTCAAAAGAAAGTAAGCGAAGCGGTTAAATTACCTCCTGGATATTACC
>CAZSDR010000086.1:0-3189 GCA_964605695.1 uncultured Candidatus Saccharibacteria bacterium
GTAATGCCGTCTACCAATGCCGCCTCCTCGACATTCGCTTTAGGAACAATCACCTCTTCGTAGCCGTGATTTTTAGCTGTTTTTACAATCGGTAACACTCCTCGTACCGATTGCAGTTTTCCATCAAGTGCCAACTCTCCCACGTACATGCGTTTTATGTTGTCTGTCCGAACTTCTTCAGAAGCAATCAGATAAGCAATCGCAATCGGTAGGTCAAACAAAGGCCCTTCCTTCTTCACATCGGCCGGAGCCAACGACACGACGATCTTATGATTTTGATTTTTAGGTGCTTTGAAACCGCTGTTCTTGATAGCGGCATTCACTCGATCTTTTGATTCTTCAATCGCCTTACCGGCCAGGCCGACAATAGAAAATGAATGCAGACCTCGGCCAATATCCGCTTCCACCGTAATCGGTATACCTCCCGTAACTCCGCCCTCAGCTGTGTGTACGCGGGCGATCAGCATTTTAAGTCTTGGATAAACTCGATTCCTCTTCCAGATGTGCTTTACAGGTGCGAGCGGCTGGGTTGGCATCAAGTCGTTCAGGTTCTATCGGTTCGCCTGATATTTCACATACTCCATACGTACCATTCTCAATTTTAGCGAGCGCTCTCTTTATGTTGTTGTATCGAGTTTCTAAATCATCGAGAATAGCGGTTCGGTTTGACCACTCTTCAGCTTGGTCTGCGAGCACGTTTTCGTCGGCCTCTCGTGTTTCATCTTGAGGTGGCACCGCGATCCAGTCTCCCGGTACATCCGGATTGGTTATGCCTAAGGACTGCAGTTGGTTAATTACTTCTTCAAGCTCTTCTTTTAGGCGCAGATTGTAGGTTGTGGTGTCTATCATAATCCACTCATTGTATCATCAACGTACTCGAAGAATAAGATCGCTAATCGCGCTCTGCGTCGTACTGATGAGAATTGTGTCTCGATCTATAAATGAATACACAACAGCGTCTTCTCCTGAAGCAGTCCTACCGAGGCGAGTACTGCGGTTATTAATGATGCTATCAAGGAATGCTTCACCGCTTGCCTTGCGAACAAAGAGCGGGTCAAGGTCTGTCGTGATTGATTCTTCCCAAATGAGCATTCCTGCAAAAGCCGAATCAAAAGAAGTGGTCTTGAGAATCACAAACGGTTCCCCGTTTCCGGTACTGCCAAAAGCAATATGGGTTACTGAGCGAGCTAATTGAGCTGGTAGTCGGTTACTAAGGACAGTCACTATCTCAGTAGTGTTTGCCAGACGATCATTCCCATCCTCGTCTTTTACCGTGAAATAAAATTCTGTCCGAGTTGATGCCGCTGTCGTAGACTCTCTCAATTGAGAGAGTAAAGCGTGTGCCTCTCGTGGTAATGGAAGTCCTATCAGTGCGGGAGCCTCTATGCTGGTGGGTGGATTGAGAATTTCCACCTGACTACCTGACTGAGGCAGTAGGTAATACATACTTGCTAGTACGCCGAGCGTGGATGCTGCCAGCACCACTGTCACAAAGAGAATACCTCTCGCACTGAATAATTTAGAAAAGAAAGACGGTTCCCTCTCTGGTGACGGACGATATCGAAGTGCGGGAGGTTTTTGTTCTTTTTGTTCATTGATCACTGGAGTGATGGGAGTCTCGACTTCGCGTCTGTTTACCGGAATCATATCTGGAATCACTTTTGGTAATTCAGGTGGGACATACGTTTCTTTTTTCTCGGGAGCGGTTTCGACAGTTCTCGGTGCTGTGGCAGGTGTATGAGTAACATGAGTTTCTTCCCACCGAGAGGATGGTTCTGGTACCTCGATTTTTTCGAGTTCTTTCTGAAGTTCGGAACCCATCGTTGTTCGCATCTCTGTTTCGGCCGTCGGAGTTATTTCTTTTGGTTCTTCAATCTCCTTCATCTGAGGAGCGGCATTCGCGCCAGCACTTTCATTCGTTGGCGTTGTTTCAGGGGTCTGTTCCGAAGTGTCTTCAATAATATGAGTCCATTTTGGAGGTTCTTTCTCAGACTTATCAATTAGTTCGACCGCATGAACAACCGGAGTTCGTTCTGTCTCTTTGCGTTTTTTAGCAACCTCTAAGAAATCTGTGCGGGGAGCAATCACACTTTGTTCGGCCGCTGCTTTAATAACCTCTTTGCGTGTTTCAACCGGCGCTACTTTCGGCCGACTTGCTTCTTTGATTTCTTGAGCTCGCTTTCGTGCTCGCCACCAATTGCGTATGGAAAATATGACGGCTCTGGTAAAACCAAGTTTTTTTATTTTCTTGTCTTTAATGATGGTTCCCGTAGCAATGTCGTTACCGATCGACATGTCTTGTATTCCGTCATCGTCAGTGAGGATAGATTCCGCGTACACATTTTTGGAAACCAAATTAACGGCGTGATCTATCTGTTTGTTTTCGATGAGTCGTTCCGGTTGTGGTGTAATGGCACGGGAATCCGTTTGACTTTGACTGGTTGCATTTTTCAAAATCTCATCCCATTCGGAAGTTTCTGTTGCAGGTTTTTCAGCTTCTTCTTTTGTTTCTTGTTCGAGAAAAGATTCCCCGTCTTTGACCGGAGCTAGAAATTCTTCTTTTTGTTTGGTTGACTGAAACGTTTTTGGTTCCTGTTGATTCGTTTCCTTCGGTTCTTTTTGTGGAAGATCAGTATGTGGCCTAGACGCACGTACCCGCGCAACATCCTTAGAGAAGGTTCGAAGAGAAACGATGTTTTGTTCTCTGTGTGTGCTCATTACACTAGTATCTCATGTTGAGCAAAGACACTTGCGTCTTTCATACACACCCGACCCCCCACCATTTTTATTAATCATCCAGTTTAATTGTTTTCGTTTATAAAGGAACCGACTTTCAGATTTATTTCTGATGTCAGCAGTAAAAATGGTGGGGGGCTATTTCTGTTTTATAAACTCAGGGTCGGCTTTTTTGATCGAAAGACCGATCTTTCCGTTTTCTATTTTTGATACAACAACCGGAACCGTTTGACCTTCAGTGAGGTAGTCGGACACTTTATCGATTCTAAATGGTGCTATTTCAGAAACATGAATGAGGCCTTCGTGTTCGTCGCTGATTTGTGCAAAGGCGCCGAAATCGGCCAGTCTGGTGATGGTTGCCTCTGCTCGTTCACCAACTTCGTAGACTTTAGTGAGTGCTCGCACGCGTGCCGCCGCTTTAGCGGCGGTGCCGTTTTTACCACTAATGAAAAC
>CAZSDR010000087.1:0-3059 GCA_964605695.1 uncultured Candidatus Saccharibacteria bacterium
ACTCGCGATACGGTGGGGAAGTGTTCCGCCGGCTGACATTATTATCTATCACTCTGCCGGAGCGGCCGTGGTGTTTCTTTTTTACGGCGGATTGTGGTATGTCTCTGGCGGTCGATGGATCGGTCTTGGTGATGCAAAATTGGCCGTACCGCTTGGGCTTCTGGTTGGACTAATCCCCAGCGTGTCGATGGTAGTGCTGTCCTTTTGGATTGGTGCGGCCGTGAGTGTGTTTCTTTTGTTAATCCAGAGGTTGGTGCGGGGTGGACAACTTGGCTTACGGATGTGGAGAGGAAGCATTACAATAAAGAGCGAGGTGCCGTTCGCTCCATTCTTGATAGTGGCCTTCATTCTCGTTTTTCTTTTTGATGTTTCGGCCTTTGATTTGATCTCGTTTGTTTCTTAATCTATGCAATTGACAGCTAATCGAAAAACTTACCCCCAAAAACATCATTGGCGTGGTTTTACGTTGATCGAGTTGATGGTGACGATTTCCATCATCACCATTATCACTTCGATTCTGTTGATACGGCATTCGGCTTTCGATAGCGGAGTACTTCTCAAAAATCAGGCGTATGAAGTAGCGCTTGATATTCGTGCTCTGCAGGTGCGGGCGTTGAGTGTCGAAGGCGCTGGCACTGATTCTCGACGTGGTTTAGGGGTACGTTTTTCTACGGGCACAGTGGCCCGTAGTTGTTATCGTGTTTTTCTCGATAGTGACAGTAATAATGAATACAGCCTGGGAACGGCCGGTACTTCAAATACTTGTGGCGCAGGATCTTCTTCAGGTCCTAGTCCAGAGTGGATAGAGGCAATCTATCTGGATCCGCGTTTTTACGTGTCTCGTCTCTGTCGTGGAACGAGTTGTACCGGTGGAGGGCACAATAATCTCGATATCATCTTTAAGCGCCCGAATTTTGACGCGGTTATTCCCGATCTTGCTACTCCGTCTACCACAGATGTGCTACCGATAGCCACCATCACCATTGCTTCAGTACGAAATCCGGCCGCCACTAAAAATATAGTCGTCTACCGCAGTGGGCAAATTGCTGTTGAAGACTAGAATTGCAATATGAAATTTCCTTATCACAAAATCAACAACCCACTCACTCGAGGTTTTTCCTTGGTTGAAGTGCTGGTGGCCCTATCTATCTTCACCATTGTGATGACAATCAGTGTCGGTAGCCTCTTAGTGCTTCTCGATGCCAACAATAAAGCGCAATCTATGCAAATTGTCATTAGCAACCTATCTTTTGCGGTCGACAGCATGACGCGTGAGATTCGTACCGGCACTCACTATTATTGTGCCAACTCCAGTTCTGTAAATTCTAGTGCCTTATTAGGTGTTAATAACCACAATAACTGTGCTGGTGGAGATGGTGCGCTGGCCTTCACAGAGGGTGGCACTAGTTTAACTGCGGGAACTGGTTCACGACGCATTACGTATCGCCTTAATGGCAACACTTTGGAACGTCGGTTGGGTAATAGTACCTCGGCAAGTGCGTGGCAAGCTCTCACTGCGCCGAGTGTTATCATTGAAGAACTTAGATTTTTTGTGACTGGAGCAACGGATGGCGATGGTTTTGCTCCGACGGCAACGATCTTTATCAGGGGTAGGGTGGAAGGATTGGAGGTTCAGACCAGCTCTGAATTCGCACTCCATACCACGGTGGCCCAACAACTTCTTGATATATGATGAACCATTTACAAAAAAACCAAGGATACTCTTTAGTTGAAGTATTGGTCTCTATTGCCGTACTTCTACTGGCTTTGGTCGGTCCGATGACTATTGCCGCCAAAGGAATTCAGAGCGCTATTTTCTCCAAAGAGCAAACCACCGCCATGTTTTTAGCTCAAGAAGGAGTAGAGATGGTCATTGCGCTACGTAATCAATTCGCTCTTCTTGACATAGGTGGCGTACCAAATACCGCTTGGGACGATTGGGTAGATGGGAGTTCTGCGACAGCCGATGTTTTGAATAGATGCGAATCCGCCAATGGCTGTTCTTTATATTTTAGTAGTAGTCAAGGAAATATTTATAGTATTTCTTGTCCCGCGGCTGGTTGCCCGATAAATTACTCCGATTCCGCCATGTCTCCTTCCGGACACACACCCACACCCACTGCTCGTTATCATTATCTGGCTGCTGGCAGTGGCTCTGGAAACACTCCTTTTCGTCGCAGGGTAACAGTCGAAGCGGTTGATGATGCTAGTGGAAAGTATTTAGAAGTGACTTCTACCGTGACTTGGGCGTCTAATTTATTTGGAAGTAGTCGTAGTGTTACTCTTACGAGTATCGTGTATAACTTATATGAATTATAAGAACGTATCTACAACCGGCTTTGCTCTTCTCCTTACGCTCATTATATCGAGCGTGTTACTCGCGGTTGGGCTGACACTTTTGAATGTCACCCTTAAGCAATTCCAATTGTCTGCTGTCTCGCGAGAATCAGAGATTGCGTTTCAGGTAGCGCAGATTGGTATGGAGTGCGCTCGGTATTGGCGATACGAAAAAGGACCGGAGTTTACCGCCAACAGCGAGACAAACCCTTCACTCAACTGTCTCGGTATCACTTTTAATGATTCTTTTACGTCCGGACACACGCCTTTGTCGGGAAGTGGTGCGCATAACCGATTTAACTATCAAAGTACGGTCAATTTAGGTACCAATCGGTGTATGCAGATAGCGGTTGATGTTATTGTCAGTGGTCCCTCAGCGAGAACTGTAAGTATCACAAACTTCGGAAGTAAATCCTGTGGTATCAATGAGGTTTGTACTGTGGTTATCAGTCGTGGCTACAATGTTGCCTGCAGTCAGATTGGCACCAATATATATACGGTACAGCGCGAGTTAACTGCCGAATTTTAGACCACGTCCTGAAAACCCCACCTACTTCGTTACCTGCATCGCTCAAACATTCATCGTATATCAAATACGACTCATGTTTTCTCTCCTTGTCGCCTTGTATCTGTGGCTTTCAGAACGTGGTATGAATTGCTAATACTGGTGTTGTGGGAAGTTGAATACGGTCTTTCGGCGGGGTACTATTGAATCGCCATGG
>CAZSDR010000088.1:0-2804 GCA_964605695.1 uncultured Candidatus Saccharibacteria bacterium
ACAAAACCACGCCGCTTAGCGAGCGACACTATCTTTTCCATCACGTCAGACTTATTTTCAGACATACATTACTATTCATTATTCTTCTACCCTTCCGTTACCCCGTTCATGACCAGCTTCGCGAGACATTTCCGTCGTCAACGCTGGTGCGCTCCCCCGCACCACCAGACCAGTAAAGCGGTCAGTGGCACGGAAGTTTTGTTGATTAAGAAGCGTTGGAGTTGTACCAATTTGTTGACTGCTTGGCAACAGCGACACTTGCATGGAGACAGTGGCTGCCGCATGGCTCGCGAGATCACCAAAACGCCACGTAACAGTCCGGTCGGTTTGGTTATAGGTAACGGTACCATTACCCCTCGTCTCATTTTGCCAGGTTACATATGTGGGCAACGTGGCAGTGACCTCGCCATCCGTAACTGCGTTACTGCCATTCTCAAGACGAAGTGAAAGTACGTATGAAGTATCTTCTCCAACTTGGGGCGGTATCGGACCACTAGCAGTGAAGCCGGTCACATTGTAGCCAGTCTCTCCTTGCAACGTCTGTTCGCCGGAAATCTTTATAGAACGCTCGATTGAGCGGGTTATTTCTTCTTGGACACCTCGTTCGTTGATTCGACGCGCCTTTACATCCACCACCAGTTCGGCTTGTGGAGTGGCAATGGAATCGTCTCGAAGTCGAAGCGAGAAATTAATCCGACGCGTCACACCGGGTGGAATTTCTCTCATATCAGAATAATTATTAGTATCGAGAATCAAGGTTCTGGTATTTGAGTCATAATACCCAAATGGAGAAACGATGGCTGGATCAGCCATTGCGTTACCGGTCACTTTCACTAATACAGAAGCGTCATACACAGTCTCATTTAAAGTGTTTTTGATCTCAAGGACGGCCGACGGCTCCGAACCGGCACTTAACACAACCTCCTGATCACTCGAGCGAGCAATCTGAAGTGATACATCTAAAAAAGGTGCTTCGATCTCGAAACGCGTCTGGGCGGTAGCGAAAACAGCCGCGATCCGCTGACGATCTATCGGGTCGGGTACGCCAATTGAAAAATTCACTGCATACTCATCAGTCTCACGACCGATTGCGACACCAGTGATAACGATCTTTTGTGAAGATTCCGGCTCTAGATTACTAATAAGCCATGAGTTATTGCCATTGGTGGGAGCTGGTTCGGCGCGAGTAAAATCAAAGCCGCTTGGATAGTCGGCTTGTACGAGGATTTCAGAAAGCTCGTTTTGCGCGTTGGAGACTACCGTCAACTCAATCGTGGTTTCTGCGCCGGACGCCAATTGCTTGAGACTGTCGGCCCGCAACACCACCGGCGAAGAACTGACCTTGAGACGAAGCGGTTCTGCTTCTTTAAAGAAAGTGGCACTTGAACCTTGCACTCTGTACTCAATAGACACTCGTATCTCCTTATCTTCATTCTCCTCACCAAAGATAATTGCTCGCATCGGCAGGTTTAAGGTCTCTCCGCTCCCAATGGTTTCAAGAGGTAAACGTTCTATGAAAAGATCTTTGGTTTCATCGTCAGCTGATTTGGTCCCTGATGGATACTGCACAATCAAAGTCGCGGACTCTATGGGGATCACATTTCCATTGGCAATCCCTACCTGCAGTGAAAGCATCTCACCACCGCCGATAGTAAATGGCCCGGTGACAGACAATGTGATGTTTTCACCGGAAATATTCCGATTACCGAAGAAAAGAAACGCACTTGAGAGAATCAGTGCAAACGCGAAGAATCCCACGCCCGCAAGAGCGAGTTTGAGGCGATAATTTCGAGCACGTTTTTTGGCGATCATAGGCGGTATTTCTTCTACTGGCTCCGGCTGAGTCGGTAACGGTTCGGGAGGCTTTTGCCACGAAGTTGCCACATCGTTTTGTATATCGTGAAGCGCGTGCGGTTCACTCTTGAGAGGCCGAGCCCCACGCTCATAGAGCCTTCGCTTGAGCTCTTCTATTCTCTCCTGTTCCTTAATAACACTCATAACTCGAAGTTATATACATTATACCTAGAACCAACTCCAAACAAAACCGCCCGAGCATAACACTCTATAACCACGCAGTCGGAAAATAAGTTAGAGATGACTGGCTTCTGAGCCTGATTCAATCGCTCTTTCAATGGCAAAATCATACGCCTCGCTATACTGCGAAAGTGCGTACTCGATACTGCGGTGATTAACAAGGTCACCAAGCTGTTTTATGTTGATACTGTATCCCAGATGAGCCAATAGGCGTACGTGAAAAACCGAAAGGAGGATGTCTTGGTCAATCGAATCAGATTCGATCAATGCGAGCGTTTCGATCGTATCGGAAAAGACATTACTCAAAACTCCCTCGCCGTGGACGTAGCGACGCAGAAGCTTAATAAGCTGAGCCAGGGCTACCCGAGCGGACTTGGTTGCACTCTCCATAAAGGGATTGCCAAGAGATTCGACACTGCCAATTCTCCAACCGCTTTTACCTTTTACCAACGATACGCGGATGCGTGAAAAATCCTGAAGAGCATGTCGTTGTTTACTCTTCTCTTCCCTCACACTTCGAGCGGTTGCAAACAGCATGCCTGCATCGCGCGTGAAAAGAAGAAAAGATTTATCAGAAGTGTTGCTTGCGTAACTGCCACAAACAATCGCTTCAGTAGTGTAGGTTTGGTACGACACAGCGTTATTGTTTTTTCATTTCTACGACAAATGAATGATCACCGGCAGTGATCTCCTCGCCGTCGATATCGCCAAAGGCGATATCGACGGCCCCCACCGTCTTTCTGATCATGGTTTCAAATTCCCGAAGGATC
>CAZSDR010000089.1:0-2697 GCA_964605695.1 uncultured Candidatus Saccharibacteria bacterium
GTTCAAGTCCACTCCAATCAAGAAAAGGCGCGCGATGTTGTGATTCCTTTTTTGATAATCTTTTTCGCAACGCTTACTCTCTACTTATTATTCCGTCGTGAAATTGAAGAACTGATACTCTCTATTACAAATTCGTATGGCGTCACTGCCTTTGTCGGTTTGGGTGTGTTCGTAATCGTGCCACTTCTCTCAATACTGCTGATGATCACAGTTATTGGACTGTTTATTGGAGTAATTGGATTGCTCTTGTTCTTGATTCTGTTTGGAGTGTCCGTAGCATTAGCAGGAATATTCTTTGGCGCTCTTCTGGCTAAGATAATGACCGGAACCTACGAAGTATCGCTGATCTACGTGGCCGCTGGCAGTATTTCTCTACAAATAATACTTTTGGCACCGGTTATCGGTCCGGCTCTATTTATGGCTTTAAGTATCGTCATTCTCGGTGGATTATCCTTGAAGATATACAAAACCTTCACCTAGTTTGAAAATAAAGCGCGGATAGGCTCAAGCTCCATACCGAAACCTGCTATAATACCGCCATGAGAGTACTCAAGGCGGTATTGGCTGATTTGTATGTCTTCGCGCGTGATTCGATTACCGCCCAAGCGCAGTATCTTTTGTCTGGAAGAAAATCCTATACCGCCCTACAGAGTCCAGTCGCACCTTTGTATATATCGTCACCCAGCCCTCGGGAAACGGAAGTATCTGTTTCTGTAGAAAAAACTGACTTTCCGTCTGATGAAGCTCTGGCGGGTGTAACGCATTTCACCTCTGAAAGAAAAACACCTTTGAGTATCCATCAGACTTTGTCTTTTGATAGTATTATGTGCCTCTTACCGTACGGCACGACAGTGACGGTGTATGCGTTTGTTGGTCGTTGGGCGCGCGTTTCTTATCAGGGAATTGTCGGCTGGGTTTTGAAAGACTCTCTCAAAGAGAAAATTCAGGATATCCTTCCTGAATTCAAAGCAGAGTATCAATACACCGCTGATTTCTCTGAAACCAAAAAATTACGCAACGCGATAGACGATGCTTTTTTTGGAGATGCCTGCGGTGCTCCGTTATCTTCGGCAGAATTTGTCACATATCTGCTGTCTGATCGCGGGGTAGATATCAAATGGGGGATGGAGAGGCCTCGCATACCCGGTTCTTGGCAAAGGTTCCTCAGGGGAGCACCCAACGTACATATGGGAGTAATACCCAAAGCTGGAGCGATTATGGAATCCGAAGATGAAAACGGTTGGAGATTATCCTTTGTCGATGCGGTTTTTCCTGATGAACGTATACGTATACGCTCTGTCAGTGAAGGAGAAACTCCACAGTATTTTGAACAGATACAGACAAAAGAAGAGTGGCGAGAAGCCCGACCAATATTTATTGAAATTTCTCACACCTAAGCCATGGAGTCTAAACAAAAACCAGTTGCATTCTTTGACATAGACGGGACAGTGTTTCGTTCTAGCTTGCTTATAGAATTAGTTGAGGCACTAATTGAAGAAGGTATCTTTCCGCCGGAAGCGCGTGATCGATATCATGGTGCATACATAGCTTGGCGCGACCGCGAAGCTTCATATGAAGAGTATATTGAAGCTGTTATACTGGCATATCTTGAGCATATCAAAGGAGTATCTTACGGAGTATTTGCCGACATCGGCCGGCGCGTGGTTTCCATACACCAAAGACGGGTGTATCGCTATACTCGCGATCTGATAAAAAAGCTAAAAAGTGAGGGGTACTACACCGTGGCCATCTCTCAATCTCCTAAAACCATTCTCGATGAATTTTGTCGGCAGTATGGGTTTGATAAGGTCTACGGACGTATCTACGAAATCGGTCCCCAAGACAGATTTACCGGCACCGTAGCTGACGAGCATCTTATAAAAAACAAAGCTAATATCGTAGCTCGCGTATTTGAGAAAAATCCTGAACTTACCAAAGTTGGATCGCTGGCGGTTGGCGACACAGAGGGTGACATACCGCTTCTCGAGTCAGTCGAAAAACCGATCTGTTTTAATCCTAATCAGGCCTTATATACGCACGCCAAACGCATGGGTTGGCCGGTAGTGGTGGAGCGTAAAGATGTAATTTACGAGTTTTGACTTTACAAACCGGCCGACAAGCGTATCCTAGTCATACTATCTATGAAAAACAAACTATACCGCAATACGGAAGAAGGAATGGTTGCCGGCGTACTGGCTGGTTTTGCTGACTATTTTGGAGGCGACGTCACTATTTGGCGACTCTGTTTCATTTTTCTTCTCATCGTCACGGGTTTGGCACCGCTCTTGATAACCTACATCATTGCTTGGATTATCGTGCCTAAAAAACCAATGTTCAACGCCGAGACAGTCGTCCATAACGTCTAGCTGTCAGCTTGCTACTTTACGTCTTCAAGAGCCGCCGCAAACAGAATTCCCGGCAACATCGCCAAACCGAGCACTAAAAACATAAACTGGAACGGAATCATTAACAACGTGACGCTGCCAAGGATTGCTCCGGAAATGTTAGCAAAAGGTCTGAGGGTTCTAAATATACTCATCTTGTCAGCCTCGGTTGGTTTAGTGTGACGAAAGAAATAAATCTCAGTGGTAGTTTCTACCAAAGCGCCGCCAGTGCGGGTGAGGAAGAGTACGATCATCCAAGTCAAAATGACGTTGCTTTCAATAAAAGAAATCCAGGCCGTACTAATCACAATGA
>CAZSDR010000090.1:0-2656 GCA_964605695.1 uncultured Candidatus Saccharibacteria bacterium
ATAGGCATATTCAGGCACCCCGATAACCGGATGGATATAGGCTCCTTCTTCTTCAGCTGGATTTTCTGCCAACAGCCGCTTTGTATGCAGATCGCCATCTCGTAAAAAAGTCTTCATAAAAAGCCAGCCGCCGGGCTTTAAGACTCTCGCTATTTCATCACGTAGGAATACTCTTTCTTCTTTAGACAAAAAGTGAGAACTCATCATATCAAGAGCTAACGTTTGCGAATTATCAGGCACATCAAGAACGCCCGCTATTGAACGTACTGTAAAAGCTATCGGTTTACCGGCCGCGAGACTTTTAGCCTCCTTTATAGCTGCACCTGATGTGTCATAGCCAACACCGCGTAAGCCATAATTGTTGGCTAAATAGACTATGTTACGCCCATTGCCGCAACCAAGATCAATTACCGAAGCGGTTGGATTAAGCAGTTTACGACCGGTTCGGCGGGTGAGCCAACGTACAAATTTTTCTAGATCACCACTCGCCTCAATCGAAAGAGCCAGGTGCTCCGGATTTGAATATTCACTGTCCCAGAAAGCCGTACCGTGCCTTTTGCGTTTTTGGTTTTTTACGTGTCGTGCCATCGCCAGCATTAGAACATTGAAAAGTTATTATTGCAAACTGGGGATTTTATGAATAAAGGCTAGTGTATACTGAAATTCAATACCTATTTTATGAGTGAATTCATAATCTCGACTATCAGCGGCGGCGGCTATTTGGGTATTTTCACTTTGATGGTGATTGAGAACGTGTTTCCACCCATTCCCTCAGAGCTGGTATTGCCGTTTGTAGGATTCTTGGTTGCAGACGGGGTTTTCCATCCGGTACTGGCCGTATTGGTAGCCACCATAGGCTCTACGGTCGGAGCACTACCATGGTATTTCTTTGGCTGGTACCTCAACACAGAACGTATAACTTCTTTTCTTAAGAAATATGGAGTCTATATAGCGGTCAGTTGTGAAAATTTTATGAGTACGGTAAGAATTTTCGATCGCTACCAAAATCCAGCCGTCTTTTTTGGACGATTATTGCCAACCATCAGGACATTTATTTCTGTACCAGCCGGAAGTATCAAGATGCGCTTGTCGTGGTTTATTCTCCTTACCTTCGCCGGTTCATTAATCTGGAATATAACGCTAATCGGAATGGGCTATCGCTTCCGCGATCATTATAGTGCCGTATCCGTATACGTTGATCCTTTGGTAACTATCATTTTTGCCACCTTGGCTTTGCTATACTTATATAACGTTGTAAAATATTTACTCAACAGGGAACACCAAAACGCCGATTCTTAACTATGAGCGCCCTTCGCGACATTTCACTGATAATAGTCATCGGTATACTTGCTTTTTTGTTATATACCGAATACGGGGCTCCACTGATGAGATCGTTTAATCCTTTTGAGGCTCCCTACACCATTCAAATCGGACCAAGTTCTTTATTGGTGTCGGTAGCCGCGACCAGAGAAGAAAGACGGCAAGGATTATCCGGAGTTGAAAGTATGGAGAGCGATCAAGGCAAGCTTTTTATATTTGAAGAATCAGGTTATCACGGTATTTGGATGAAGGATATGTTATTTCCTATAGACATCATCTGGGTTTCAGCTGATTTTCAGATCGTACACATAGAAAGATCTGCACATCCATCTACCTACATAAATGACAACGATGCTCGAGTTTTCTCTCCATCTACACCAGCCAAATACGTAATCGAAGTAAATGCTGATTACACAAGACAGTATGGAATCGAGGTGGGGGACACAATTTCACTGCCACCTGAATTGAGGTACTGATTTCTTCTAAAAAGAAAAAGTCCGTGACTGCTCAAGCCTCGGACAAGTTTTTATTTTTATATTTGGTACCCAAGAAGTACCAGTACCCAATCGCCAGCCTGATTTCTCTTGATCATCGGCACGAAGCCAAGTGACCAAAAGATTCCGGCGCAACGATCGAGCTTATCGTACGTATCCCCTTTAGGGAATACAATTGGGAAGATGTTCTGTTCGTCTTCCGGCACGAAGAATCGTGGTTCTGCTGACATTTTCCTGCCTATTCCATTATTCACTCTAGAGATTCAGTTTCAGTTGAACCGAATGGAGTCTATGTTTTGTTGACTTTTTCTTTGGGTAGACCTTATGAAACAAGTCTTCTAGAAAAAGAGCCTGTTCGCCATCAGATAGAAATTCTGTTTCCCACCACGGCTGCCCACTTGCCCAAAGAAACAAACTACGCCTTCTTTGAGCAGCAGTTAAACGTCCGTACACCCTATGACGTCCCCGGTAGGAACCGTAGGCCCTTACGGCACTTTGGAGCCTTTGTTCTCTTTCCATTAGCTTTTTCCTGTTACATGATGGAAGGCGTGTATTCGAGCAACTTCAAGCGCAGCTACTTTGTACGCCCAAATTGCATCGGGCACACCCCTGAAGGTCCCCAAAAACTCTACCGGGGCCTTATGGTGCAAACCCATAACCAAGAAGGTCATGTTTGGTTGCGTGATTGGGAAAACTACACTGATACGGTCTTCCAGATAGCGGACCACCGCCTCTCCTAAAAGCCTACTGGTCATCTCAAAGACCTCATTTTGTTGCTCGAAAAATTACATCATAAAATTAATCAAAAAGCAACGATTGTGGCCCGTTTCCTGAGTTTGTTA
>CAZSDR010000091.1:0-2601 GCA_964605695.1 uncultured Candidatus Saccharibacteria bacterium
AATTATCTTTAAGATTTCTGAGCATGGCTCCGGCCCGCAACATGTATTCTCCGGGATTACGATCAGCATCCACGTTGACTATCAACTGTGCTGATACAAACCGAATATCAGCAATATCAGCAGGATTGGTTGTCAGACTACCGTCCGCTTGGCGATAGAAAAATGTAGATGTTCCTTGTAACAAATTCTGCACATAGTCTGAAACTATAAATTCCTCATCGGGAGATGCCAGGTTGTAGGCAGGAGTGCCACCGGTAGCCAAATAAATACGTTTGGTAAATGTGGTCGTAGTGGCAAGTTCATATTCGACATACTCAACACTATCGTCTCCATTAACGTCGCTGTAAAAACCGATAATATGAGGCTCCATTCGCACCAAAGGAAACGCTCCGTCATTCGCGAAGATCATTTCACGTAAATCGCGCGTCAATACTTCAACACCTCTGCGGGCAAGATCAAGCTGGTAGGCTTGGGAAATTGCATACGAATTGTAACGATACAAATTGTCGACACTGTTGCTGATGGTGAGCATCAATAGAGTAAAAATCCCTATAGCAATAACCGCTTCGACCAAAGTCATGCCGCGTCTCTTGTGGGTTTTTTTCTTTAGGAGTGACATATAAGAATTGGAGTTACGGTACCAAAGTAACGGAGATAAGGTTTCCACCAGCAATTACTTCTATATCATTGACCTGCACGGTCGTATATCCCGATTTACTAACAGTAAGTGTATACCCCGTATTTTCACCAGGCGCCGCAAAGAAAGCTTGGCCGCACGAAGAGGTATTCTCTACTTCGGAATAGCCCCCCCGCTCGAGTGTTACTTCAGCGTCAGTAATTGGAGTGCCGGCTCCATTATTGACCACCACACGCACCCAGTTAGATACCGCCGGCACCAACGAAAAGGTAATGGTCTCAGTGCTGTCAGGCGCAAGCGTCAGTGGAGATGTGGGGCAGATCTCTGCAGCAGTATAGCTACCACTTTGCTCCTCGATGTCATACAAACCGAATTCCATGTCAGAAAGCGTGAACGTGCCTCCGCCATCAGTGGTATTGGTTGAAACGTACTTATGAACTCCGGTACCAATAAGTCGATGACTTCTCACCAATACCGGAACACCACTGAGTGGTACCCGAGTCATCACGTACACCATTTCCCAATCAAGAACTTCCGGAGTGATCGATGTATCGGTCGTATTGAGAGTAGCAGCAAGTGCTAGCTCGGGATACACAGCCGGGTCCAGACCAGAAATGTCTATCGGAGAGGTGGTGAAGCCGGCACTATTTCCTGGCAAATCTGAATCTGGTACTGGTACCGGAGACGCACTATTGTGATAGACAGAAACTTTAATTTCCGTATCGGTCGGAACATCAGTCGAATAGGCAACCTCATGCCATGCATCAACTGTTGCTGGTGCGATGAATGTACTTTGCACAAAACCATCAGATGGATAAAATCCCCCACCGTCAGTCAATCGTATTGATCCACCAACTACAGAAGTATTGCTCAAAGAAGCGACGTTGGTACTGTCAGAAAATGTATCTTCGAATCTTTGATACACAAGCGGTTCAATGGTCTCAACCGTTAGCTGACTCACTCGGTCTATCTGAAAATTCATTGTAGAAACCTGAGTTTCCAAAACCGACACCACCGGCGTACTAGGGCTAGGGTTCGCAACAGTAGCTAAATACGTACCGTCAGAAGAATACCCTGAACGCGTCACATAAATCTCGTACCCTCCACCGGCCGGAGCGCCAGAAAGATACGCCTCACCGGATGCGCCCGTGATGCGAGAGGTATCAATTGATAACGTCGGATTTACAAAACGGACCATGGCACCTGATACCGGCGCGACAAGCGCGTCAAAAACATTGACACGAATCGTTCCACCGCCCGCCGTAGTTTCAATGCCACGAGGTACGATATTAGTGGTATGGAAAATGGTGCTTGTACCATTACGTCCAGCCCAAGAATATTCAACCTTGACGAGTTTGTAATCAGAGATAATGCCGTTACTATCAGCTCCAGCAAGTCCATCAGCCGGATCATCTACATAGGTGATCAGGAGTCGTTCATTATAGGTCGCACCATTAATGGTCACAGTAGAATTTTGCGGCAACGCGCCCATAGGCACGCCGCCAAGCGTACCGACCTCTGCATACGGCAAAGACCGAATGTATTCAATGCGCTCAGTGGTCAGAACAAGCGCATTTGCCTTCATGCGCGACTCGCCAATAATCATAATGATTGTTTCGTACGCAGAAAATAAACCGCCAAAAACCAAAGCGATCAGCGCGGCTGTAATGATCATTTCGATAAAACTGAAACCGCGAGCGGACGAAAAGAGCTTCGCTCTTTTCGTCCTGTTCTCCTGAGCATATACGTGATACATATATTCTATATGCTCTCAGAAATGGAGTAGATAGGAGCAATCATCGCTAGTGCAAAGAAACCAACCGAGGCACCGATCACAACCATGAGAACCGGTTCAATGATAGTGGAAAGATTTTTGGTTTTTTGTTCTACTTCATTTTCGTAAAAAACTGCCAGCTCTTTTAACATATTGGAAATATTTCCCGTTTCTTCACCAACCAGTATCA
>CAZSDR010000092.1:0-2476 GCA_964605695.1 uncultured Candidatus Saccharibacteria bacterium
AACGAACCGGTGTACGTAGACGGCTTCACAGTCGGTACTCGCCAAGAAGTGGTGTTGCGTGATCGCCAATCGCTCGCTGAAGACGGTATGTTTGTTATCATTGCCACGGTAAACAACAAATCCGGAAAGCTCCGTAAATCACCCGACATCATTTCTCGAGGCTTTGTGTATCTTCGTGAAAGCCAACCGCTTCTCTCTGAAGCCCGGGCGTTGATAAAAAGAACGGTGGAGAAAAACACTGAACGCATGAACCCAATTGATCTTGATATCGTTAAGGACGAACTAACAGATACGATTAGTGGCTTTTTGTTACAACATACCAATAAATCACCGATGGTGATTCCGGTTTTGATTGGACTTTAGATCAAGATTGAGCTGAAATCAGAAGCAAAAAGGGCGCGGCTTTGCCGCGCCCTTTATGCTTGCATTTTAGTCTATTTTATGCTATAATAATATATAGTAGCAAAGGGAGGATATACCGTGGTAAGCCCGAGATTTTTAGTTTCGGTGATAGTGGCGCTGTTATATGACCACTTTCAGGCCACTATCGAATCTTGGCCAATGTGGGCAACTCTCCCCTGCGCACTCATGGCCGCAACCGCGTGGACATACATCTTCATCTATACTTTCTGGGTAATTTTCAGTTGGGGAGTTGGGGACAGCGACGAGCACTGATTCCCACGGGATCAGTGCTCGCTTTTTATGCATTTATATGTTATAAGTTTATCTTGATTATGATCTATTGGAAGGAGACAAGGAATGACAGGACCTTACAATGTAAACTGGACTGACTTTGTTGCGGCACTCATCATCCTGTCCGTGATAGCAGTCATCATCGACTTATGGTGGAAGAAGAAGTGAATCTCCGGCAAATCCCTGCGATTGCCGGGGTTTGTCGTTTCTACTGAATGGCAAAGCCACGCAAAGAACTGTCAAAACGTCGCTCAAGAGCGTGGAGTTCGAGGCGGCGCTGATCATAATCAGGCATCACCTGACCCATCAGGTCCCAAAAGCTTCGGCCATGATGAAGTGCTTTGAGATGACAGAGTTCGTGTAAGACAACATAGTCTTGGAGATGCGGCGGCAGAAAAATAAGCTTATAGCTGAAGTTGAGATTCTTGAGTGAAGTACAGCTACCCCAGCAGGTGCGCTGATTTCGGATAGCCACGCGGTTATAGCGGAAGCCATAGAATTGGTTCCAAAAATGCAGTCGGGCCAAGACCAATTCACGGGCTTGCTCTTTGTAGGAAAGGTAGTGCGGGGTGACGCTTGAGGTGCGCCGCCTGCGGCGGCGCACCGAGAAAAACAGCCCCTTTTTAAGCCCTTTTTTGCCTGTTTTTCGGCGCGAGGTAGCCATAACGCCCCCGAGTATACGCCATCCAAAAACCGCCGTCAAAACGGCGGTTTTTGAGCTATTTTTGCGGTACTAAAGACGATTATTCATCGTTCTCGTCATCATCTTCAGCCTCCTCAATCGCTTCTTCAAGTTCGTCGTAAGCGTCTTTCGCAGTTTGTCTAGCTTTTTTAGCCAGTTCCGTCGCTCGTTCGAAATTATCAGCCGCGAAAGCTGCTTGTGCATCTTCTAGTTTTTCGTTCGCGTCATCGAGAGCCTCCTCTGCATCCTCCGTATCAACCGTCGTTGTTGCCTCGTCGATCAAATCTTCGAGATCAGCAATAGTATCTTCCGCATCTTCAATCGCGTCTTCAGCTTTTTCGCTTCGACGGTTTTGATCGTCAATCAAGTCATCATCGTCCTCGTCTTCATCGTCGCAATCTCGAGCCCAAACTGGTCCACGATCGCTACACTTACCCCACATAGCCTGCATTTTCTCTTTGACACGTTCTCGAGCATCAACGGCCTTCAGTAGTCCCGGCGGCACACGACCATCTTTCTTTTCCTTGAAATACTCGTTGATCAATGCCCGAGTCTCTTCATCTATCACCCCAGTGACTGTCAGACCATGTCTTTCTTGGAAGCGTTTGATAGCATCTACAGTTAACGGACCGAAGTAACCAGTCACGAGACCGCGCGGATAAATGTCTGGGTCAGTCGCCAGAAGTTCCTGAAGTTTCTTAATGTCTTCATCGGTCATTCCTTCGCGCAAACCGGCCTTTATCTCAGCACGTACGTCTGAAATATCTCCCGTAATCTCTGCCAAGCGAGCCTTAAGCTCTTCGACCTGCTTCATCAGACCCTGAAGCGTTACGAGGAGATCAGATATATTTGTTGTATTTGTCTGCGCTCTCGCATCTCCGGCCGGAATTGCTAACACAAAAAACATCACCAATCCAATAATGTATTTATTCATAATAATTTTAATTCGTTTTTAACTGAGAAGGCCACAAGCCTTACCTGCCTAGTATACCAGTCATTGAGTCCAAGCACGCTACTTATCAGAGCTCAACCGATAAACTAAGCGGGCCGCCCTGATTTGATCGTAGTCAAAAACCTCTCCGGTGGCTTCAAAAAGCGGTT
>CAZSDR010000093.1:0-2446 GCA_964605695.1 uncultured Candidatus Saccharibacteria bacterium
TGGTGCGACATTGATTAATTTTTATATATAGCCCTACCCTAGCCTTGGTCCATAGAGACACCGAGTTTGAGTTCGTGGTCAATGATCTGTTCCTTGCCATCAAAGAGAAACTTGCCGTAAAGGGTCTCTCCTTTCAGTATGTGTGGTAGCCAGTAAGCATCGTCCACCCACATCTCATCGTAGGGAATGTCAGCATAATCAAACCAACGGGGTAGCATCTCCTCACTCTCAAACGGCTCCCCTACCCAATCGGTCAGAATATAGACATGGACTTCATGGGCAGGTTGGTTTGTGTAGATAAAATTTAAAACCGCACATTTATTTAGAAATTTTTCATCAGCCGAGAGACTAACTTCTTCTGTGAGTTCACGCAAAGCAGCTTCTCTAAATGTCTCGTTCTCATGTACCTTGCCACCAAAGCCATTGTACTTCCCTGCTCCAAAACCCCGTTTCTTCATACCAAGCAAGATACGATTATTGTCGAGTACCAAGCACAGAGTCAATAGTTTTATGTCAGTTTGATTGTCAGGTGGTAGGTGCTTCTTGTGGGTCATAGTAACTTGTTATTCAACACGGCTCTTTTGTCCGATGATATACAGCCAGTTCGTGCGATTAAATTGAATTGCGTCTTCAAAGACGATTTCCAAACCGGCATCGGTAAAGAATTGTCTCAATTCATCAAAAGTATAATAGCTGAAAAAACGTTGGTAGGGATAACCATAGTCATTTTCAACAACTTCTTCCTCTTCAGGGCCGTCTTCCCTCTTTTCTTTAACGGCAATGTACAGATGTCCTCCCGGCGTGAGTTTTTCAGCAATCTTGGCCACTACTTCGCCTGCCTCGGCTTTGGGAATATGAAGCAAAACCGCTAGCAGGCATATGCCGTCAAAAGTGTCTGGTAACTTTCCTACTTCTTTCAGGTCGAGAACCTGAAACCGTGCCTGCGGCACTTCGCGCTTTGCGATCTCAATAAACCGCTCTGACAGATCTATTCCTAAGACAGAAAAGCCGAGATCAGCCAGATGTTTGGATTTCACACCACCTGCGCACCCGATGTCGAGTACAGAGCCGCTTGCCGGCAATCTATCAACAAACGAGCGCATACCAGTGACCCACCAGGTATCTTTTGCATGGTCTTTATGCCAATCTTCCGCGATTTTGTTATACGTTGATTTGAGATCCATTTTTCAAGGCATATTACTGGCTCATAAAAACGCCGCCGAGGAACATCTTAATGACATCGTCGTATTGTGCGGTATGGGCGGTTAAAAAAATATTTCTGGTACCACCTTGCGTCAGTCGTGATTCGATTTCTGGATGGACTTCAAGATAACTGGCGAGTTTGGTAGGAATAATAGTATCTTGAGAAAAAATTTTCAGTTCTGGAAATCGCTCCTGAATCTTCTCTCGCATGGTGGTGTAATGAGTACAGCCCAAAATCAAGCCGTCTCCCCTACCCTGCACGAAGTTTTCGATCACCGGTAGCACCTCAGCAAATGCCTCGTCTTTCTTTCCCGCTTCTATAAGAGGTACGAGTCCGGGGGTCGCGATTGCCTCAAGTGTTGGCGAATGCTCAAACTTACTCAACTCCCTTTCGTACTTCCCCGAATTCACGGTACGTCTGGTACCGATTAAAAGAATTCTCGATAAACCTGAAGCCGCTACCTCCTCAACGGTGGGAATAATAACGCCAAGAATGCGGCGATCTGGGTATTTCTCTACTAAAAAAGTATCTTGGAGACGGCGGAGAGTTTCGGCTGAGGCGGTGTTGCAAGCAATAATAACCAAAGCGCAGTTTCGCTCAAACAACTCCCCCACCCCAGCTTTGGTCAGCTCATAGATCTCTTCTTCACTTTTGTCTCCATAGGGAACATTCGCTGTGTCCCCGTAATATTCATAATCGTATTGCGGTAGTTGGTCTGAAACCGACTTTAAAATCATCAATCCACCCAATCCGGAGTCAAAAAAGCCAATTTTCATAGATTTAGAGGCTGTTCCAAAATCCTCCGTGCTCCAAAGACAGTCAAAATTCGTGACAAAAAATTGATAGAATTTTGAGCCATATAGATATAAGGTGAGAAATTATAGCAGTTTTTTGACCGAATTTTGACTGTCGACAAGCCGGAACAAAAACTTAAACATTTTCTATTTTGTGTAGGATTTTGAAACAGGCTCTAATTAATTCACTACCCTCCCTGCCCTGCCCCAACCCAAGGAGTATACTATATAAGAGCAAATTAGAATGCTCGACGACTTTATACATCTAATAAAATCTAATCCTTATGATAAACGAGTCTCACAGAGTCTTCTTGAGAACCCACGGCGTAACCCTCGGCCGTATGCTTCTTGGACTGCTCTTCCTTTATACCGGCATCACCATTTTAATGAATGGAGTTGGCGGCACCGCCGATATGATAGCTGGCTTCGGATTGCCATTATCTGGTCT
>CAZSDR010000094.1:0-2389 GCA_964605695.1 uncultured Candidatus Saccharibacteria bacterium
GCCGAAGCTTCGCTTCGGCGGCGCCACACCAACGCCAGAGCCAAACTCAAAACTAGAAGCCAAAGACTGACAGAAAATGGCGGTTCCCACCATATTTGAAGAAGAATACCAAGTCCAAAAGCCAGAGCGGCACCATAAAAAAGACTGTTTGTCATCGTATTCTAGTGTACCAGCTAGGCCACAGTTACCCTGAAAGAAAATGGTCAGAACTGCGTCTTTAAGTATAATGGTCCTTGCATGGCCGTTTTCGATACTAACGATAACAAGGCAGGGAACCACGAGGAGCGTTTTTTGAAAGCCTTCGAGGAATATGGGGACGCGCTGTTTAGGCACGCCTTCCTGCGAATCAGTGACCGTGACCGAGCAATAGATGTCGTTCATGACACCTTTGCCAAGGTTTGGTCGTATATACGCGACGGGCATGAAATCCGGTCATTTCGCCCTTTTTTGTACAAAGTGCTCAATAATTTAATCATTGATGAGTACCGCAAACACAAGGAATCCTCACTTGATAATCTACTTGAAGGTGAGGGAGTAGATGAAGGCTCTTTCGAGGAACTACATGAAGATTCGATCGAATCTTTGATTGCTATCCTCGACGGAAAACAGGCTTTCAAGCTCGTTTCTGAATTGCCCGACCTCTACCGCGAAGTCATCATCCTTAAGTTCGTGGACGGATTAGGACCAAAAGAGATGAGTGAGCTGATCGAAGAGTCTGAAAATGTCATTTCGGTCCGCATACACAGAGGCTTAAGGATGTTACGCGAAAAAATTGATGAGAAAGAGGCACAGTCAATGTTGAGCAAAATGCAAAAAGAACAATCATAAAATGGAAAGTTTCAGACAAGAATTTAAAAAGAAATCAGACAGTATCCGCTTGCGGGCGGTTGAGAGGCATGATTTGAAAGAACGTCTCTTAGTCTACATGGAATATCATCCCCTTACGCACGGATCATCCGTGCGTAAGAAATCAGCAGATACCGCCTTCACAATGCCAGTGGAGTTTTCTCCTTCTCTTATTTTTAAATCATTTTACGCTCGAGGAGTAGCGGGCGCATTTGCCCTGCTTCTTGTAGCTGGATTACCAGCCATGGCCGAAAGGGCCCTGCCCGGGGATATTCTCTACCCAATGAAAGTCCAGTTTAATGAAGAGCTACGAGCGGGCTTGTCTTTGAATACGTACGCTAAGGTGGAGTGGGAAACCACTCGTCTGGAAAGACGAATTGCGGAAGCTCGCCTTTTGGCTAAAGAGGGACGATTAACGGAAGACGCTGAGCAAACAGTGACCGCTGCCGTTAAAAAACACTCCGATTCCGTTCGACAAAATATCGCTTCTTTGGAAAATAGTGATCGCGAAGGGGCTGCTCTCGCTGCTATCGATTTTTCTTCTACACTGGCAGTACAATCTGAGATGTTGGAAGAACAAATAAGTAAGAACGTGACGGAGAATTCAGGCACGTCTAATAATTCAATGATTGCTTTGGTAAATACCGTGCGCGATGCACGTGCTGACGCTGAAACAACATCGAATGTTGTAAGACCTTCATTTGAACGATTGTTTGCACATATCGAGTCTTCCACTACTCGAGCTGAAGAATTTCTCACCAGTGTGCGCCAAACTGCCTCAGAGAAAGAAATTGCCGATATAGAAAGACGCTTGGCCGATATTGGTCGAAAGGTAGAGCTAGCGACTGCTATCCATACTTCAGCACAAACTGCCCCAACTTCTTCCGCTCTCACAGCTGAAGCAGACGATATGCAGGTGATGTCTCTGTCAGCAGAAGTTGTTTCAAAAACTTCCGAAATCACCCCTGATGCAGAGGTGCAAAAAAAGGAATCGGTTGACCTTTTGCGACAAGCACTCATAGACACCAACAAATTAATTGCCTTCATGACCGACATAGATGTACGTTCCTCAGTCAGTGTAGAAAGATTGATTCCGATCACACCAACTGATGAAGAACGCCGAGAAAAACTAACTTCTGATAATCAAACACTTCTAGACGCACAAACTCGCTTGGAGCAAGCTATAGTCGTGGAAGATGACTATGAGAAATTTGAAGCGGGCAAAAACGAGCTACAAAGAAACGTCACTGAATTGAGAACTGCTTTAGACAGTGGTGACTATAAAACTTCCGAAATGGCCGTTGAGGCGGGATTGCGTATCATTGCTGAGATTGAACCGCTTATTATTGAATACAGACCAGAATCGCCTACTGAAGAAGAAGTATCCACCACCTCTGAGGAAGTGAACGGCACTACCACCATTGAGATAGGACTCTAATGAGAAGCAATAAAACACTACAGGCCGGAGCTCTGCTCCGGCCTGTAGTGTTTCAACCACTGTGCACTAGAAGTGCACAGATTTTTGTTATTGCTGACTGAAGTC
>CAZSDR010000095.1:0-539 GCA_964605695.1 uncultured Candidatus Saccharibacteria bacterium
GGGATTACTTGGCGTTTTTGGTAAAAAAGGAACTCAAGATAAACTCGATAAAGCCTATTCTGGTTCAGGAGAATTAATTGGTATGGCTGAATCGGCAACGGGTGTTGCAGGTTCAGCTGAAGACCGTGCCGGTGATCGATTGGGTACAAAACTCAAAGACACGGGAGCTGGTGGAAAAGGCTCGTCTACGGTCGGAATCAGTGGAGTCGGTACACAAGGTAAAGGGACTGGAAGTTACGGTCTTGGTACGGGTGGTATTGGAACTCGAGGCCAAGTAGAGATTGAAGTCGGCGGACAAGAAGCCGAAGTGACCGGTACGATTGACCGAGAAGCCATTCGACGAGTGGTCCAGGCCAACATTAAAGCCATTCGATTTTGTTACGAAACTGCACTTCAGCGTGACAGAGATTTGTATGGAAAGCTCGTACTCGAGTGGGACATTGGTGAAAGAGGTCGAGTGACCCGAGCGGGTGTTAAATCAAGCACGCTCAGTAACAACAGTGTCGCATCATGTATTATTAATAGATTAAAAACATGGA
>CAZSDR010000095.1:549-2365 GCA_964605695.1 uncultured Candidatus Saccharibacteria bacterium
TCCACCTAACCAAATTGCCGTGGTGGCTTATCCGTTCGTGTTTACATCGCAATAATGAAAGGGAGGGATTACCTTGGAACCAACTCAGGCCGCCAGTCCAATACTGGATCAATGTGCTGCATATACAAATTTTGTAGCAAAAGCGTTCTGCGAGGGCGGAACGGTTATGTATTTTATTTTAATCATCGGACTGTTAGTCGTCCTGCTGATTGCAGAACGTCTAGCGAGTTTGCAGAGACTGACAATAGATAAGAACAGTCTCAATGAAAATCTATTTAGCATGATCCTACGTGGAGATATTAAGCAAGCCATCGCTTTCTGCGATAGCCGACCCACTCCACTAACAAACACTTTAAAGGCAGGCTTGGTTCAAGTTTTGAATCGCCGACCTGATGAAGAGGTTCAAGTGGCCATGGACGCCGCGGTTTTGCGGGAGACCCCTCGACTCGAAGGTTGGACTTCGTTTTTAGCGGTTTTCGGTAACCTCGGAGTTTTGATTGGACTACTTGGAACAATTCTAGGTCTGATCGTGGCCTTCGGTGGTGTGGCAGAAGCAGATGCTGCGACCAAAGCCGCCATGTTATCGCAAGGTATTGCTCACGCTCTGAACTGTACTGCGTTCGGACTTAGTGTCGCAATCACAGCGATTGTCGCTTACGGATTCTTTCAGGTTCGAATTGGTCGAGCCATCAACGATATGTTGGAAAGTTCAATGAGCATGATGAACCTCGTTGTCGCCAACAGAGACAAAATTAAGGACTAAGAATATATGGCGCATATTGATGATTCAGGTGGGTCAAACGGTCGCAGCAGTAACGTCGATGTAAACCTGGTTCCGTTCATCGACTTAATGAGTGTGATTCTGATCTTTCTGCTTTTGTCCGCAGTGTGGACGCAAGTGTCGATGATTCAAATTGGATCTTCAATATATGCACAAAAATCTTCAGAAGAAGACATTAAACCTCCTCCCAGAGCCGAGGTTCCCTTTCGCCTTGATGTTTTGGAGACGGGATATAGGATTGTTGTAGGTGTTCAGAGCCAAACAATCGACAAGTTTAATGGTGAATACAATGATGAAGCTCTGCTCGCGGAGCTTCAAAAAATTAAAGAGTTATACCCCGAAAAAACAGATGCTGTCGTCACAGTAAGAGATGAGCTGCCTTATGAAACTCTCATTCGTGGGATGGACGCCTTGCTCACCGCTGGATTTCCAGAAATCGGTGTGGCGACCGGAGGAGCGCAGTAATGCCAATTCATATACCTGGTAAACGCGATCATCGCGGCAAGCGAAAACAACCTGTCAAGCGAAGTGCTGTTGCGGTTCTTCAGCTAACGGCGATGGTTGACTTGTTTACGGTGATGGTGGTGTTCCTTCTTCAAAACTATGCGACCACTCAGCAAATTCTTCCGTTACCAGATGCAGTGGAATTGCCGGCAGCCCAAACTGTAAAAGAACTCAAACCTTCAAATGTGGTCATTCTAGACAATGAAGAAATTCGTCTGAATACTGTTAAAGTTTCTGATTTTCGAGGAGTCAAAGAGCAAGAGGATTGGATGATTGAACCTTTAAAACTCGCCATTGAACAACTCATTCAAGAGGGCGAGCGCGAAAAGGCCAATCTTGGTGTGCAAATCCGAGAAGCTGTAACAGAAGCCCGAGAGGGAGAGCCTCTTGAAAATGAAGTTGATGATTTTCGAAAAATTACCATTCAAGCCGATAAGCTGATCGATTTCTTAACGGTTAAAAAAGTGATGTACACGGTTACTGAAGCCGGAATTGTAGAAATCAATTTTGCTGTAATGAAGAGAGACGAAG
>CAZSDR010000096.1:0-2304 GCA_964605695.1 uncultured Candidatus Saccharibacteria bacterium
CGGAGATGCTGCCGTACAAAGCGATAAGCGCACCAAGCCACAGGAAAAAATCTTTGGGGGTAGTTTTTGCCGTTTCCATATGTCGCGGATTATAACACAAAACAAAGATTGACTCATTTACCTTTTGTAAAGGAAGGTCGACACTCGTTTGAATATCGATAAGGTATTCAATGTTTTATGCCGGCATCCTGGGACGAAGTTGGAACCTATTTAAAATCAAATTCTGCCCAGCAAAGATAATGGTCAGCATTTACCACCTCAATTCCAGAGCTAGTACAGACAAATTCAGAAGAATAGAGAATATGGTCAGTACGCTTCTTTGCCCCTTCAACGGCTGGTCGAGTGTCTCCTTCTGGAAGCGCTTCCTTAAGGCCTAGCTCTGTAAGGTATGGGTATATAGCGAACGGATCGTCGAAGTTAAAGTCACCGCACCAGACTACGGGAGACGTCACCTGGACTCGCATTATCTCATTAATTCCTTGCGCCATAGTAGCTCCTACTCCTTCTTGGTCATATGCAAGATTGAAGAGATGGAGAGGAAGCATCTGATTATTTGCAACTGAGAAGTCTCCTACTTTCACAACTTGAAGATTCTTATGATGCGGTTCTCCAGCAGGGCGTCCACTTTTCCATACAAGAGGTTCCGATGGATCTGGGTAAAAGACTGACGTTTGTTTTTCAAACGGCATCTTAGAAAGTATTGCGGTACTCAATTGCTGCCCTTTCTCGATATGCGAGGGATTACAAACAGTATTAATGACGTATGGATAGCTAAGCGCCTGTGCTATCTCTTGAGCATTGGAGCGAAGGCCGTCATCAGAGGTGTGAGATTCCTGCAAACAAATAATATCTGGATCGACTGCTCGAATTTTTTCTATGAAATATGAGATGTCCTGTGAACTGTAATCAAACTGCTTTAGCGTACTTAGCGTATGGCCGCCTGCAATATTCCAAGATGCAATCTTTATCTTCATTGAGGTAACTATACAATATGTTGCTGGCAGACTGGGACGATGTTGGAACCTTTTTGACACGTGTGATACTTTCTAGCAAGAAAGGAAGGTGATAAATGCGAGATGATTCTGTTACAGAGGTAATAGACCCCGCCTCCTACCTACTAAGCAGGAAGACCTCGTGGGGCTTGGTGCTGTTTGTATGGGCGCTTTCGCTCATCCTTGTCACACCAGGGCCCCTTGTAGATCTTTCTCGTTTCTTTGCAGGCACACGCCTTACGGACGCCGTGATTGAAATAAACCTGCTTGCCTACGGACTCGGGATGCTGTTCTTCGGACTCTTCACTATGGCAGGATTTCCGACCAAGAACGCAGTTTCCGTCTTCGGCAAAGAGGTAGGCTACATTATGGCCTTGCTGACGCTGACGTTCGGAATCGATACAGCGATTTACGGCTTCCTGTTCTTTGCGGCTTAGACACACCTAGCAGCTTCCTTTTAAAGGAAGCTGCTTAGCTTTCGCTGGCTGTCTGGGACGAGGTTGGAACTAGCCCGAATAAGCTCGTTTTAGATAGTGCCCCATAATATGCCTTATTTGCTTGGTATTCTTTCTACATACCGTTCGAATTTGCAAAAGCACTTGACAAATTGAAGTGTATCGTATATAGTGTAATCAGAGGTAGCGGAATGCACATGCCGTCTCTCTAAGATGTTGAATTTGGTCCATGGTCCGCCAGGGCCAGTATGAAAGAGATTTGCTGATAACACGCTTAACCGCCACTGTAATCTGCCATTCAATTGGCGAAGCTGCTTCGGAGTACGTGACTGCGGTGGGTGTGATTCCCAGCGTACCGTAAAGGAGACAAAGGTTCTGAAGAAGGACCGTGTGCAGCCCCTCGACTTTCGGTCGGGGGGTTTTTATATATTTTTAGACAAAGAATGCTGGGGGGGTCTGGGACGATGTTGGAACTTTTATAAAGATAGACCGGCTCCCGCGTGGAGAGCCGGTCTTGCGCTAGCCGTTTGAGGCAACTTAGCTTCTTGGGTTTTGATTCATGAAGCAGCCGTATTGCTCGACATTGCTTCGCGGAGCGGCCGGATCTCGATGGAAATGAAACCCGGGCTCGCACTGGACGACAGACCTGCCGTCTTCGTATACGATGACGGTGAAGTTGTCACCGTGCTCGCTTTTGAACTCGAATGACACATCGCCCTCTTCGGGCATATGGTGCATATCGACGTAGTGGCCGATGCCTATGTAGCCCCACTCATCGTTCTCGCAAGAGACGAGAAGAAGGCATGTGGCAAGACCAAGAAGCCCGAAGGTACGCTGGACCATAATGTCCTCCTTGT
>CAZSDR010000097.1:0-2196 GCA_964605695.1 uncultured Candidatus Saccharibacteria bacterium
AGGGTAGTTTACTGTGTCGTTCTTCGATACGGATAGACCGCCTCAACCAAGGGGTGATACGATTTGATTTTCTTCCTGACAGTCGGGATTTGGTGTTGATGCATTTGGAAGATGGATTGTATGTAGTCGAAGTTGACGATCGGGCATGGCAAAATACCCAGCTCCTATACCCAGGGACAGGACTAAAAGTCCACATCATCGGCCAGCAGATTTTTGTGCAGGACGGAGATTATTATCTCGAAGTTTTCACTGAGCTACCAACGCAGTAGTTAGCGGACAGTGCCAGAGAACTGTTCAGTCGTGGCCGCCTCTAGTTTTTTGTGCATAAGATCTACCTCTTCACTCGTTAAGGTGCGATCAATTGAGCGGTACACGATACGATAGGCATAGCTCATTTTGTCGGAACCGAATTTGTCGTCATTTTCGTACTTGTCCAAAAGCTCCACTTCCTCCACTAAGTCTCCCCCTATATCTCTCACTAAGTCAAAGTAGTCATTGGGCGTGAATGTTTTAGAAACTACAAAAGAGATGTCGCGTACAACCGGAGGATATTTTGAGACTTCTTTATAGGTTTGTCCGAGTACCAGTTGCTTTTTAATACGCTCGTCTTCTGACCACAATAATCTGATGTCAGGCAACGACATCGAAGCAATTGCTAATCGTTCAATACCAAATCCAAATGCCCAACCATGATACCCCTTGATTCCCATCTTTTCTAAAACTGACTGCTTTGGCATACCGCTACCAAGGATTTCAAGCCACTCTCCTCTTGCGGGACCTTCGGCGGCTGTGCCTTTGACGTTAAGCTCAACTTCAAAAGATGGGTCGGTGTAGGGGAAGGTGTCATCATTGATACGGAAATTAGTTTCGGGGCCGAAGATGGCGCGCACGATTTCCCCGAGGGCGTTCTTGAGATCTTCTGGCTCTACCGGTTCTGTTTGGGGGGCGATATACCACCCACCCAACTGGTGGAAAATATTCATGTGACGGCTGTCGATTTCGTCTTTTCGATAGACTTTTCCATAACACAGTGTGCCCATTGATTCTCCTCGTTCGATACGCGCTTTGATTTCAGGATGGTTAAGATAGTAGTACCAAAAAACGGTATCGTGAGTACGAAGTATGTTTTCCTCATCAGCGTAGTAAGTATCGGACTTGGAGCGGGCTGGATGGTCGGCAGGGAAATCAAAGAGATCAAACGAAACGGATGCCGGGACTATTTCCGGGATTTCTGTGACGTCAAAGTTTGAAAAAGAAGGGATACTTTTTACCCTTTCTACAATCTCATAGAGAGGAGATCCCGGAGTGCGGGACAGGTCCGGCATAGAGAGGTAGCGAAGCATGCGCTTGGCTTCGGCATCTTCACGTTTCTCAAGTTGCCGGCGCAGTTCGTTCTCCTGATCTTTGGCTATGACTATATTCATAAGCTTCCAGTGTACGGGATTTTCTGGCCTCATTCAAGCAGATTTTCTGTTTAAACGGGCTTTCAAAATACCCCTAAAAGTAGTATAATGGGAGAAATATTATGCCCGATAAGAAACCTGCGAAGACAGCTACTCCGAAAGCCCATTCATACGATGCGTCCTCCATTGCCGTCCTTGAGGGTCTCGAGCCCGTACGCAAGCGTCCGGGAATGTACATTGGTACAACCGGCCCGGACGGCTTACATCACCTCATCTGGGAAATTTTTGATAACGCCCGCGATGAAGCGATGGGTGGTTTTGCTAATCGGGTTGAAGTGGCGCTTCTGCCTAATAACTACGTACGAGTGGTCGACAACGGTCGCGGTATTCCGGTCGATATGCACAAACAGACCAAAGTGTCTGCGCTTGAAACCATCATGACCACTCTTCATGCCGGCGGCAAGTTCGGTGAAGGTGGCGGGTATAAAGTTTCCGGCGGTCTTCATGGTGTGGGTGCTTCGGTTGTGAATGCACTCTCAACACATATGCGAGTCGATGTGCATAAGGATGGTAGTCAGTACATGCAGGAGTATGCAATCGGTAAAGCGAAAGCACGAGTAAAAAAAATCGGTTCAACGAAATTCAACGGCACTATTGTTTCCTTCCAAGCCGATCCGGCTATTTTCAATGAAGTTGTCTACGATTGGCGCCGGATTGTCGTACACTTGCGCCAGCAAGCCTATCTCGTTAAGAGTTTACGGTTGACTGTTTTAGATGCGCGCGGTAGTTCTGC
>CAZSDR010000098.1:0-2195 GCA_964605695.1 uncultured Candidatus Saccharibacteria bacterium
CGCTTGGTTGTTGATTGGCAATCTGGCGACCTGCAGTAAGAGTGCGGCGTAATGATGCAGTTTTATATTTTGATTAATAAATAACAGCTCGACATATGCAAAAGATCACCCCATGTTTGTGGTTTAACAATAATTGTGAGGAAGCGATTAATTTTTACACCTCGATTTTTCCGAATTCTAAGATTACAAATATCAACCGCTACCCTGACGGAGTGAAGGAAGGACCGATGGCCGGTATGGACGGAAAGATTCTGACGGCGTTTTTTGAACTTGATGGATTTGCGTTTCAAGCGCTTGACGGCGGACCCTTGTTTAAAATTAATCCCTCAATCTCTTTCTTCGTTAATTTTGACCCTTCAAGAGACCCCGAAGCGCGAGATCGCCTTGATGCACTATGGGAAAAACTGGCAGAGGGCGGGAAAGTATTGATGCCACTGCAGGAGTATCCGTTTTCAAAACACTATGGTTGGATACAGGACCGCTTTGGGGTTTCTTGGCAACTCATTCTGACTGACCCGGAAGGCGAACCAAGACCCAACATCATTCCTTCACTGTTGTTTGTCGGCGCGGCCTACGGCCGCGCCGAAGAAGCCCTCAATTACTACACATCCCTCTTTAAGGACTCCAAGATGGGAATGGTCGCCAAGTACCCAGCTGGTATGGAACCAGACAAAGAAGGCGCGGCGATGTATGCCGAGGCGTCTCTTTCCGGAGAATGGCTTACCGCCATGGATAGTGCCCTTCCGCATGACTTTTTCTTCAATGAGGCTATTTCACTCGCGGTTGAATGTGCCGATCAGGCAGAGATAGATCATTTCTGGCAAATGTCCGCCGTTCCAGAATCCGAACAATGCGGTTGGCTCAAAGACAAGTATGGTGTCTCATGGCAGATCGTACCGACACAGCTTGGCCAGTTCATGAATGATCCCGATCCAGAAAAAGTGCAGCGCGTCACCGATGCTTTTATGCAGATGAAAAAATTCGACATCGCCGCCCTTCAGGCTGCCTATGAAGGTAAATGAAAACTCGGTATGAACATGTTCAAACCCACCAAAGCGACGACGGTGACAGGCTACCTGAAAGCAGTACCTAAAGAACGTCAAGAGATGGTGCTGTTTCTCCATGATTTCATCCGCAAAACCGCCCCGAAATTAAAACCACATTTTGCCTATAACATGATCGGCTACGGTTCATTCCCCTACCGAAACTACAAGAAAGAACTGATCGACTGGCCAATTGTTGCCCTTGCGAATCAGAAGAATTATGTGAGCGTATACGTATGCGCTGTTGATGATGGAGAATATATAGCTGAGAAATATAAAAAAGAACTGGGAAAAGTCAGTGTCGGAAAATCTTGCATCCGCCTGAAGAAAATCGAAGATATTAATCTATCAATGCTTAAAAAGGTCATTGTGTTAGCTGCAAAAAAGCCAGGATTGATAAAATGATCACATGTCCTTCAATCACTACGCTAAGCTCAAACGCATACTGGAAGACACACAACCGGGCTGGTGTATTCTGCGTATTGATAAACCCACCAAGGCTAAGAATTTTAAAAACGAAACTGTTTACTTTGATCATTATTACCGTATTTACTCTAAAGACGGTGAGCCGATTAAGTATTGTAAGTTCCAACAGATTGACCGTTTGGCGCAGATACTGAACGTACCTTTAGCAAAACTACCAGTGAAACCTGGGAAAAATTGATGCGATCTCGAGATATGCACTCACGTTGGTTGACGGCTGATACGAGCAGGAGTACGTTGAGGTTATGGCAAAGGAGGTTTTTAAGCCATGCAGAACACAGACGATCCTGACCCTCTACCACAACAACCCAGACTGATTCCCACGAAACAAGTCCGACACAAGGGGAAGCAGTGGCCGAAGGAACCGCCAGAGTCGTTGGGAGACCTCGACGGAGATCCCAAGATCAGTCAGTACCTGTAGGGAGGTTACAGCGCAGAGCGCCCGCCGCAATTCATGTTCAAGTTTTACTCGAACTCGCGGCGGACGCTCAAATTTTTAATAAGGGAACGCGGAAAGACGGTTTTATTTTTATATTGTGCCCCCGCGAGGAATCGAACATTACATGTTCAGTACAGGTTGTCGCTATTTTTACAAAATAGCTGGCAACCTCTTCGATTCCTCTAGACCATTGAAAAAAGCTCGGTCTTATACCGAACTTTTTCAATGGT
>CAZSDR010000099.1:0-2127 GCA_964605695.1 uncultured Candidatus Saccharibacteria bacterium
CTGACCATTGCTTCCAATACATTGAGAGTTCCAAGAACATTGTGTCTGAAATATAACCCCGGGTCTTCCTCACTCTCTTTAACAGACTTCTTAGCCGCGCAGTGAATAACCGCATCAAACGAATGGCTGGAAAACAAAGACTCAAGCGCCGACTCATCAATCAAACTACCTACTACCAACTCCACTCCGTCAGGGATTTTATCCTTTTGACCGGTAGAGAGATCGTCAAAGACCACTACGGTATAGCCTGCCTCACCAAGGGATTTGGTCACGGCAGAACCGATATAACCAGCTCCTCCCGTGACTAATATAGTCTTCTGCATATTGTTAATACTACCAAGAATTGAATTCGGTTACGAAATTCCAGATCCAGGATGAATACCACGTTCTCAGAACGTTATCGGTTTCGACCCGACCAATATACCCCACCAATCCCAACGATCAATACTAAAAGCAGTGCGAAGAACGGGACATTTTCCCGTCTTCGGAGGGGACCTTCTTCAGCAAGCTCCTGCTCTTGATCTCTTTCATCGACATCAATTTCATCTAATTCAGGTGTGGCACTTGTAGTGGTCGACACATGCGTTTCGCCCAAGAAGCTGAATGTGCTCTGCTCTACCGAAGACAACTCTGGAGAGACAGCGGTTTGTGTCGTTACGGCACTAACCACTCTGGGAGCACTTTCATCAAGATTTGTCTCCGTGGCAACCACCTGACCCATACCATCTACCAATGACACTGGAGTTAGCATTGACTTCACCAGTCGCGCTCTTGGGATAGTAATCGTAGCCCTCGGCAACAATACCGTTCGGGGTGGTATTTCTATAACACTGTCCCCACGCACGGTATAGCCATCAAGAATCACTTCATACGGAGCATTGTTATTAATCTGAATATCTCCGGAAGAATTTCTGGTAATAGAAAAAGTTACCGGGAGCACCCTGAGAGTTTTTCGCGCCACTTGTTCGTACTTCGCATACTGTGCATGTACGCTGATCACGTATTCGCCCGGATAGGCGTATCGATGAACGACTTCTCGACCACCACCACCAGAGAGATCTCCAAAATTCCACACATAGACGAGAGAGTTAGCGATGGTATCGCTACTCAGTCCGGAAGGGACTGCTTCCATTGATACCGCTTGCTGTACATACACAATATCAGGCACATCAAGCGTCAGCGATAACATATCTTCTTTGAGCTCAAGTCGTGCTGTTTCTTCACTTGCCCTCAGAATAGTCGAACCTTGTCCGGGGCGAGAGGAAGAACCTGAAGACTGATACGAATCGTTACTTGGCTCTACTCCAACAGAAGCGTTGGCAGAACCGGGTGTCGCCAGCGCGGTAATCCACTGCGAGCCGTTATATTGAGCCGTGTATTTATTAACATTGTCACCGCCAATATTGGACCAATTTTCACCTCCCACCACCTGATCGATAATTGCGCCACCGGCATCTCTTAAGGTAAGTGTCGTTCCGGTATTCACCAAAGCGCCGGTGTAGATCAAAAAAGCTGCTCCCGAGGCACTGTCATCGCTGGTTCTTTCCAGCACCGCATACGCACCCGAGGCGATATTTCCAGACAGTGAAATCGCAAGCGTATTGCTATCAGTAAGTGTCCAACCATCGACGTTTACGGCTTCATTACCGCTATTATGAAGCTCGATCCATTCATGGTTGGCCGATAAACTTGAACCCATCCATGCTATCTCGCTGATACTGACCGCACCCTGACAGATGGCCGGAAAACAAAGTGTAATAACGATCAGTATCGGCCGCATGGTTTATAGAGGAGGTTTTTCGCTTTCACTTACCCGCATCATGCGTTCTAACTTGCGAGAAGACAATGGATCATCAACTTCTGATCGAGGAGGGGGCTCTTTCATTTTTTCTTGCTTCTCACTCTTATCAATCTTCTCTGTAGGCGACTGATCGAGGCTACCCAAAGCCGCCGCCAGCGCTGACTTCAGTCCCGACGAATCCGTAGCGATTTTTGTATCTCCCGTGATTGGTGCCGGACCTTTTGTTTCTTTAGATTCGCTTTTCTTTTTCTCATTCTCCGAAGAACCGCGATTCGTGATAGATTTCAAAATATTTCGCAGATCGTCCACACTCTTTTCCGTTCGGG
>CAZSDR010000100.1:0-2110 GCA_964605695.1 uncultured Candidatus Saccharibacteria bacterium
CATAGATCGCCCATGTAGAAGGAATAAACTGTGAAGGTCCCATGGCACCACCCCAACCGTACGGAACCCCGCCCTGCACAATCGGGCACGATACTTGTTGCCGATCAGCATTAAAACCAAGCTCTTTGGCTATAGCAAGGAAAATCGGCGCGTCGCGATCTGGATGCATGACCGGCCGACCGCCCCGAGTGTCGTTATATACACAACTGCCAAGATTAGAACCGTAATTGGTCTCCTGTTCCAAAATTGCCAAAATCAAAGCTGGAGCAACACCGGTCAATCGACCGGCATTTTGAGCCAGACTCACCGCATCAGGAAAGGGAATACCGCCTCCGCCACCGAGCAATTCGAAGAGCTGAGCCCTCAGTTGTCCGGCGGTCTTTTCTTGCTCTTGCAAAAGAGCTTGGTAGGCCAATTCTTCACCTTTCGTCACTGCCAAGATACGAGCTTTTTCTGCTTCTTGTTGCCGAATACGTTCACGCTCAAGCTCCTGCACTCGTTTCATTTCTGCCTCCGATTCTTTTTTCTCTTCCAAAGACAACTTCTCAAACTGAGTATCAGATCTAATTTCTGTCAGGACCGAGAGGGAATCATTGAGAGATCCCTTCACGGTATGTAAATTCTCTACACTCGAGAAGAATTCAGAAAAATCTTCCTTGCCAAGCATCAGCTCCACTAAAGACAGATCTCCCGACATCCGCGTCTGACGCATCAACTTAGCAAGAGATTGTCTCTGTTTCTCAAGACGGTCATCAAGCACATTGATCACCACCTCTTTGTCACCTATTTGAGAAGTTAGAGAAGAGATAGCTAAAGCACGCGCCTCGATACCGAGTTGGGATTTTCGTATTTCGGCGTTAATGATATCTATGTCCCGCTCAAGCGATTGTCTTTCGTGTTGTTTATCTTCTACCAACACCCGCTGTTGTAAAATTTGCCTTTCCACCACCTGCAATTGCGCTTCAATCCGCGCTCGACGTTCAGCATCAGTTTCGGCAATAGCCCACTGCGGAAAAACCGCTAACAACAAAACTGCAGATACGAGTAGCCTCCCCATATAGTTATCATTATAACACGACAAACATATTGTGCTTTTTCTTTAGGACGCCCTTTGTTGGTTTTTCTTACCTAACTAACTTGAGGGCCAAAAACAAAGCGGCGCGCCTTTGGCGCGCCGCTTTGTTTTTTGCTTAATGAAGTTTAACCATTTTCCTCAGCCGAAGCTTCTTCTCCTTCCTTATCCTTGCCTTTTTGTTCTACCTCGATCGCACTCATATCGACTGTTGTTTCTTCAATTGGCTCATCTTTCACCTCCTGAACTAAAGCTACTACTTCTTCAGGATCATTCTCTACTTTAACTCCTTTCGGTAGAACGAGGTCACGCACATGAATCTGCGATTCAAAATCAACCAATGTCGACACATCAACATCAATGTGTTGCGGCAAATCAGCTGGACGACACGTGACTTCAACCTCGTGTAGAACCTTTGTGAGCGAACCACCCTGCTTAGTGGCCGGTGCTTCCCCAATGAATTCGAGCGGTACGTCAACTGTAAGCTCCTTCCCTGCTTCAATGGCATAGAAATCAACATGCTCAATGCCGCCTTTTTCAGCATTAAATGAAACGTCGTGAATCAAGACTTCAACTGGTTCGCCAATACCTTCAAGTACGATGATTGTCGATTCACCAGCTTCGCGTACAGTCTTCTCTATCGCTGATCGGGACACAGCAACTGTCACCGACTCTTGTTTCGGACCATATACAATACCCGGCACAGTACCCTCTCTTCGGGCCTTATATGCTTTGCCGGTGCGTGGTGTGACTGCAAGTTTTACTGTCATATGGCGGCTACCATACCATATGTGTACAAAGTTAGAAAGGGGGACAGAAAAGCCTTAAGAAAAATGACTACGGTATACTGATCTTGTATGTCAGAACAATATGATTTCGTTGCCGTCGGCGACATAGTGGTAGACGCTTTTATTCAGCTCGCAAAAGATGAGGCTGATGTTTCTATCGACCTTGATACCGGCCGCCAGACGCTCCACATGCCCTTTGGGGGCAAACTTCCTTACGAAAGTGTGACCGTGGTCAATGCTGTTGGCAACT
>CAZSDR010000101.1:0-2097 GCA_964605695.1 uncultured Candidatus Saccharibacteria bacterium
TCCGTAGTTCTACGCGCTGCTGTCTGGGGCCGTATTTGGAAGCTACGTGAACCTAGTAAGAAGACGTATAACCTGAGGCAGCCACACCTTCCGATAAATTATTTCCCCGCTTTCGTTCGGGTCTCCCATTCACTTCTCATATTAAAAGAGAAGAGCTACTAATCGATCGAGAAGACGATGTTTGATGGCTGAGTGACCGAAAACGGTTCTTCTGAAGAGCATACGACTGGAGGCAACGCCAATTCAGAGAAAAAGAAGTGGTATTTCCCCAAGAAGTCGAATCGAATCAGTGAATTCTTGAACGTAGCAATTTGAATCTTCCTGAAGCTAGTTCTTTCGGGCCTAACAGGTTCGATCGGCTTCCACTTCGGACCTACTTTACGTACTTTTTCCTATCTAACTCCTGCACAAGATGACGCCATATTGGCAAGCTCAAACTTAGCCTCTCCGAAAGCCGTCCACTGCGTGATATAATCACAACTACTCTTTAAAGGGGCCGCCGTCATGAGCAGCAGAAGATCGCTTGGATTAATCTTGATTAGCTCTTCGCTAGCAGCCAGCTGCATCACCAGTGCCTCAAACCAAGACGTAGTTCGACAAAGATTCGCCGCTGAGCACGACTGCAATAGTGTGAGCGTAAAGGAAATTGAATTTAGAATAAATAGAGCTGGCGGCACTTATGTGGCGACTGGATGCGGCGTCAAGGAGATGTTCTTGTGTGACATGGGGACTTGTGCAAAAAAATCGCACGCAAAATCTCAGTGAGGTCACTTTTAGGGTGCCACCCAGATAATTGAGAACCGAAGTTCGACCAGCTTCCACTGGGGACCGCATCGAGGAACGACGCAAGCGCGCATTACGGATTCTTATCAAGTCGTGTTACTTCTCCCAAAGTATTTTTAAAATGGTGACCTCAGGGGCCTCTCCGATATGAGGTTCGACCTCCGCTTGATAAGCGAGGTAAGCAGGCGTTTTAAGAAAGTCTTGAGCCGCCTGAATGTTTTCGTACACCTGAAAAGCGCAAATCTCATTGGCTTGATTTTCGTTCTGGCAATAGAAGTATTTAAGGTGAGCCCTGTTTGCGCCTACAGCTTCGGGCATATGCTTTTGCCAGATTTCTTGAGCTAAGCCTCTTTGGTTCGCCTTAGTTTTGTGACGAATTAAAACACCAACTTTATTCATACTCACTTCACTCTTTTTTTCGCGTTTCACTCTACATATCAAGTCAGTCATATGGAACTTCTCGCGGGTCATAGAATTTTTATTCTGTCACTCTTAGTTTTGTCAAGTTTTCGCAATACATATGCCCCTTACTTCCTGCCGAATTTGGTCACCATTGAAAGGTGTAAAAGTACATAATCCACTCGATAATGGCCCCATGAGTATCGAAGCCTCGGCCAGCTTCCACTGGGTACCGCAACGAGAAGCTAGGTAAACAGAGTAGGCTCACGCAAGAGTGCATTGGTAAAAACCAATCTTCTTACCGCCCGGACCAATGAAAATCGTGCTCCAAATGTGCAAGTGGCATTCGGCGTTAACCGAATGCCACCGTATCAACTAGAAGCTGATCTCGTCTCTATTAGCTTTTTTGCTCACTCAGAAATCGTAGTAAGCAGCGATCTGCATCTTCCACACGGAATCCAAAACTCGAACGCTTTGGATGTCTGTCGTTCTAAGGCTAGAGTAGACATAACGATTGGTCGCAGCATCGTAACTGACATTTGAGACGGCGGCCATATAAGGAAAGTCCACTTGCTTGGTTTGGCCCCAACTCTTGTTCAGCATGTTAGGAAAATTGAGAACATCGAGAACCACTCGGGCACGACCAACATCCTTATAAGTTGGAAGTTGTTGAGACACTCGGAGGTTCAATTCCTGTACCCAGTCGCTGAAGAAAGCGTTGCGGGGAGCAATTTGGCCGCGATATTTATCGAGCTTATGCTTACGAATGAAGTCATTGAACGCAACCGGATCAATTGCACCTTTGGTCGGGTCTGTTTCCAGAAAAACATCGCTACCGTCACCTTTGGGTACGTAGAAGAGCATGCGATTGGCGCCGGTAAATGCTGAAGATTCACCGTACATTCGAGACAATAC
>CAZSDR010000102.1:0-2085 GCA_964605695.1 uncultured Candidatus Saccharibacteria bacterium
GGCATGGATGGAACTTAAAACTAGGGCTAAGGTTAGTATTGTAGCTTTCATAATTCTCCTTTGTGAATCAGCTTGTGCTGAACTGTTTTTTGTTGAATCCAATCTACCAATTTGCTGCTATGCATTATAGATTTTTATAGTAAATAGTTACGGTTATTTTTAACTAATAGTAAATTATTAGAATGCTCAATATTTTCGAATTTATCAATTATCGTCGATATTTACAGTTGTGGATTGAAAACCAAGGGGAGCGCGCCTACGGCCTTAAGGGCAAACTTGCCAAGGCTTTAGGAATTAGCTCAAGCCTACTCAGCCAGGTTATTAAGGGAGAAAAGTCCTTCACTGCAGATCAAACCTCAGACCTCACTGATTACCTTGGTCTAACCGATCTTGAGAGCGACTACTTTCATCTGATGGTGGAGCTAGATCGCGCTGCCAATCATCGCTACAAAGAAAAATTGCAGCGAAAAATAAAAGTCCTACAAGAACAGTCGCAAAAAATTGTGCGTCGAGTACCAAAATCGCGCGAGCTTACGGACGAACAAAAGGCGATTTACTATTCAAGCTGGCTCTTCACTGGCATTCGTACTCTTACTGCCGTGCCTGAGTTTCAAACTGCTGAAGCCATTGCGAAGCAACTGAAATGCGAACCACAAACAGTGATCAAAATTTTACGTTTTTTAATCGAGCATGGTCTTTGTAAAGAAAATCAAGGACAGATTTCTTATGGTTCAGGGAATACTCATATTGAAAAAGAATCTCCTTTTGCCAACAAGCACCACCAGAATTGGCGATTGCAGGCCATCCAGCAAATGGAGCAAAGAAGAGAAAAAGACCTCTTTTTTACTTCACCGATGTCTCTTTCAAAGGAAGCCCGCGGAGAAATTCGAAAAATGATTCCCAACTTTATTCAGGAGATCATGAAAATCTCAGGTCCTTCAGATTCAGAAATGGCAATGTGTTTAAATATAGATTGGTTTGAATATTAAATACGGGCCAGCACAATTTCATTTCCCCAGTGATTACTCAGTAACAAATCAGTGGTTGCCCAAGTGACTACCTCAGTCTCCAAATTTTTGCTCTCTCTGGTGCATTCTGGTTGTATCCCATAACTATGATTCTACCATTTGTATCTACATAAACTTTTCTAGCATAGCTATTTGTCTCAGCAGAGAGGTAATACATTCCTCCCTCACCAAAAGACTCTACTTTTTCTCCGGAACTATCAATGCGCCAGACAGCGACGCGGCCCCATCCACCAACGGATACATATCCAGTGAGGAAGATCTGACCATTGCTATCGACAAACATACTCTCGGGCTCTTCGAAGTAATTAGAACCACTGAAGTCGGTAATAAAAATTCCATCCCCAGAGAAACTCGCATCCAGGGTTCCATCTGCTTTTACTTTGTAGACAAAAGGATCGTCGGCCATGGTGCCACCGGATTTGTGACCATACCCGGCCACAAAGACAACTCCATTTTTCACAAATCCTGACCTAACATAGGTGTCATTGTATCCAACAGCACTTAAGGTGCTAAGAGTGACAATCCCTGCGGTCCCGTAGCTATTGTCCAAAGCGCCCGTATTGGCAGAAACCTTCACAATCACCGGAGCGTCGGTAGCCGATACTAACATTTTGCCCACCATATAAACGCTGTTAGTAGTACTATCAAATCCGATCCATTCCACATTGGATTCATGGCTGTTACTAGGTCCATCGATACTCACCGAACCTCCATTAAAGGCAGCGGTGGGTCCATCATTCGCCGGATCAAAGGAAGCTAAAAAGTAATCGGTGGTCGCATTTGAAATATAACCCCCAAGGATAATTTGAGAGCTCGTAGTGATTACCATTTCATTAATTTCACGATAAGCCCCTCCCCCACCGCGGTCATAGAGGTAATATCCATCTCCACCAAAAGATCCTGTATCATAAGCTCCCGTGCTAGGATTTAAGACATGCAGTTCATATTGTTCATAAGCATTATAGTAATAAGTAAGCACGACAACCTTTTGAGTTGTCGGATCAATGGCAAGTCCCCTTACATTTTGGTAATAGGAAACTCCAGGGTCGGTTAAAAC
>CAZSDR010000103.1:0-1978 GCA_964605695.1 uncultured Candidatus Saccharibacteria bacterium
GCGAGACTCAGCTTCTTCGATAATCTCACCAAGTCGGGTCATGATGGAATCATCCATTCTACCTATCGCAGAGACTATACCAGCTTCGTGAATAATAGTGGGAGAAGTGGCGACTCCTCGGCAATAATGGTAGTCATAGAAATAATCATGGGCTAACTTTCGAAAATGTGACGTGAACGGAACAGAGATAATAATCCCTGCCAACAGCCAGTGCCAATTGTAACGAACCCACATCTTCACCTCTTCTGTAAGTTGATTGCGAGGAGTTTCTTTTTTAGTTATACCGCGTAGAGTCAAAATCGCAAATAGTGAACCTCAAAATGTCTGAAAAGTAAGTCTGGTCTTATTTATTAACTGATACAATTACCGGTAATGAAGAGCAAGAGGAATGAAGATTTGGATGAATCCATCAAAGACATTTCGTATCATGCGAAAGATCGTCTGGAGCGTTTTCTAGCTCTGCCACTTGAAACTAGAAGCGCTGTGTTTGAAAAACTTTCGCCCCACGTACAGCAGGGCATTTTAGACAAACTCAAAACTGAAGAGATATTACAATTACTCGACCACTTCGACCTCCTACGAGCGGAAAGTGTTTTGTCTCGGATCAAAAACCCCAGCCGGCGTGAGAAACTCGCTACTTGTCTTAAATCAGAACTAAAAGAAAAAGCTGAGTATTTCCTACGCTTCCACCCGAAGGCTAGTCTCAGCTTGCTCAATTTCAATTATCTGCTCCTGTCTGAAGACACTACTATCGGTGAAGCCTCTGATGCGATAGATCTTCACTATCATGAGGTAGGAAAACTACCGGAAATACTTGTCCATAGAAACGGCGTCTGCATCGGTGAAGTCAGACCAAGCATATTGATACGTGAAAA
Organism: uncultured Candidatus Saccharibacteria bacterium; assembly: GCA_964605695.1. GTDB lineage: Bacteria > Patescibacteriota > Minisyncoccia > Phycocordibacterales > UBA918 > OLB19. Next base: position 876 of record CAZSDR010000103.1, read on the forward strand.
TAATCGCAAGAAGTTGTGTCCATTCGTGTCTCCAACACCCACTGTATCTTACCGAGCCGAACTCGATCAGATGGTAAAAATATTTAATGAAACCAAGCACGGAAAAGTAATCGTGCTCGATACGGATGGAAGTGTCATCGGAATCGTGTATGCCGATGACGCCTTGCGACTCTTTGGAGCAGATCCAGCCGCGGCACTCTACGATTTTGCCGGTGTCCAAGACAGCGAAAAAGCGAGCGATGGGATGTGGGTGAAGGTGAGGCATCGGTATAAGTGGCTCATCATCAACCTCGGTACCGGCTTCTTAGCCGCCTCGGTAGTCAGTTTATTTGAAAATACTCTTAATGAATTGGTTCTCTTAGCTATCTACATGCCAATTGTGGCTGGTATGGGCGGCAACGCCGCTACCCAGACACTCGCAGTGATCGTACGCGGCATTACAGTCGGTGAAGTTACGCTTAAAAATAGCTTGGGTCCGATCCTCAACGAAGTCGGAGCCGGCTTTGTAAATGGTACCATCAACGGGCTTTTGATCGCCGTGGTAGCAACCTTCTGGAATCAGAGTCCTCTTCTCGGACTTGTACTTGGTTTAGCAATGGTCTTCAATCTTGTGATTGCTGGCTTTTTCGGAGCCTTTATACCTTTGTTGATGAAGTCGATGGGCAAAGACCCAGCCACTTCAGCCACGATTTTTATTACTACCGCCACTGATGTTTTTGGTTTCTTTGTCTTCCTTGGACTCGCAACCTTGGTGCTGATGTGATACTGACATGATTAGCCAGTAGTCCACCAAGCACCAAGTTTGCCTACAATGAGGCCAGCAATACCGAGGCAAATTAATAAGCCTCCTACAGCTGCACCTGTTTCACCGCCAGCAAACGAAAGAAATCCTATGATGATCGATACCCAAGAGAGTAACTTAACTAATTTCCATTTTTTATAAGTTTTTTGGATGGTCACAACTGGGGGTTCTTCTAGAAATCGATTTTGTGAACTCTGTACAGGACTTCCACAATTTGGACAATTGTTAGCTTTGTTAGAAAACTGTTTTCCACACTCAGTACATATAATCAAACTCATATCAAAAAATTATAACAAACAAT
>CAZSDR010000104.1:0-1968 GCA_964605695.1 uncultured Candidatus Saccharibacteria bacterium
TTCCTGTATTCGTTTGTGAATCGGCAGGATCCTCCTTGGGTCATGGATGTTGTCGTATTTTTGTTGTTTGTACCTTTATTTCTATTTGCACATACGTCATTAAATCTTGTCGCATTTGACTTTACAAATTGTTGGCGAGAAGCGTTTGAAGGTCCACTGTGGCAATACTACATATACGGTTTGGAGCTTGCTATATCAGTCTTTATATTAGGCTACGGTATATATAAAGTGCGCCGAGAAAAAGAGCCGATACGCCGCAAAGAGATAGTGTATATCACTCTCGGTGTCATGGCTTTCCTCGGTTCTTTTCTGTTGGGAAACGTGACGGGAAGTTGGGAAATAGATTGGGAGTTAGGTCAACTTGGTCTATTTGGCATGCCAATGTTCGTTGCTTTTTTAGCTTACATAATGGTTCGTTTCCAAACCTTCAACGTTAAGGTGATGGCAGCACAAGCACTTATGTCAGGAGTGGTGATACTAATAACATCTCTTCTGTTTATCAGGAGAATAGATAATATACAAATAGTAACTATCATCACTCTATTCATAACCATATGGATGGGAGCATTACTAATCAGAAGTGTGCAGAATGAAATAAAGCAACGGGAGAAAATCGAAGAGCTTGCTGAGAATCTCGAGCGTGCCAACACTCGATTAAAACAGTTGGACAAACTGAAAACAGAATTCGTCTCCATGGCTAGCCATCAGTTGCGCAGTCCATTGACTGCCATACGCGGCTACGCTTCGATGATACTGGAAGGTAGTTACGGACCAATTCCAGAGCAGATGAGGGAGCCGGTTGAGCGCATTGAAGAATCAAGCGCTTCGATGACCATGTCTGTGGAAGATTATCTCAGCGTGTCTTTGATTGAGTCTGGGAACATGCAGTACAAATTGACTGACTTTGATATTAAGGCTGAGGCGGAAAAGATTGTAGAGGATCTAAAGACGGTTGCAGAAAAACGTGGTTTAAAAATGAGTTTCGAGTCCGATCTTCCGGGTTCGGCTCTGGTGCGAGCAGATGTGGGTAAAGTGAGACAGATACTTCATAATCTATACACAAATGCCATTAAGTACACAGAGAGAGGGTCTGTAAAAGTGTTTGTGCATAAGGGAACCAAAAACAATGACATGGTTTTTGTAGATATTATCGACTCAGGAATTGGGATGAGTAAGGAGACTCTGGAATCTTTATTTGGAAAATTCATTCGAGCCAAAAATGCTCATATGGTCAACGTGACAGGGACTGGTCTTGGTTTATATATAGCTAAAGAAATGGCTCAAAAAATGGACGGGGACATCGTGGCTTTTTCTGAAGGTGACGGTTCTGGCTCTACTTTTCGGCTGGCTTTGCCTTTGCTTGAAATGGCGAAATAAAGGCTTTTCTGGTACCATTCAAGAACCCCTCTCAAATTAAATGGCCAGTATGAAAGTCAAAAATGTGAGCGAAAAAGGCGAGACGCGAGGAGCGATAGTGACTTCTCGTGACGAGTGTCGAACCTTTTACAGCCAGATTTTTGATTTTCAGGCGGCCAAGCTAGCCGCGTTTCTGGTGGGTGCGTCAGAACCCACCAGAACGCGGCTCCGCCTTGCGGTTTAATTCGAGAGTGGTTCTTACTATGTCAGAAGGTAAAAAATTACGCGCTTTTACAGGTCTTCAGCCGTCAGGCGCTCTCCATCTCGGTAATTATTTCGGCGCCATGCGTCCGTTGTTGGATTTGACGAATGAATATGAAACCATGTTGATGGTAGCCGATTATCATGCTCTTACCTCAGTGCGTGATGGAGAAGTTTTGCGCCAGAATATTCTCGATGTAGTACGCGATTACTTGGCTGTCGGCTTTGACCCAGAGCAGGTTACGATCTTCCGTCAGTCTGACAATCCTGACCATATGGAGCTGGCTTGGGTACTCAATTGTTTGGTGAGTGTGAAGTTTCTTGAATTGTCGCACGCTTATAAAGACAAAG
>CAZSDR010000105.1:0-1951 GCA_964605695.1 uncultured Candidatus Saccharibacteria bacterium
ATGGAAAGCAAGAGTTTGTACAGAAAACTCAGAGAGCGGCGACCAATCTCCCTTAAATACATCTCGATCGTCACACTCGAGTTTCATGCCAAAGAAGATACACTGCCTAGGCGAGAGTAGTCCTCTTTGTACAGCTATCAGTGTTAGTAATGTGCCCGCGGATTTGGCGAAGACATACAAGATGGTTTCTGGTGCGGCCGCTTTAGCGGCCGCACTTAATTTTTCCAACTCAATCTCAAAATTAATCACCGCCTCACCATTTTGCCAATGATCGTAGTCTTGCTGGTACACCTCATCAAAGCGTGCGCCATATTCTGCCGCCATCGCTTCTCCCCACTCTTTATTTCGGGGACTATTCCCAGGCAAAATAATAAGCTGGTTCATACAATTTACACCTCCAGTCGCTTAAATAAATTCTCTGGTTTTTTATTTTTTGCTATGGCTTTCAAAATGACGTTTGAAGTTTCTGGCATGAATGGTTGCAAATACAAAGCAATGCTGTGAAGTTCATTCACTAAGTACTGGATTATTTTTTTAGCCTCAACCTCATCGGTTTTTATAAGTTTAAATGGCTCAGTCTCGGTTATTTTTTCATCTTGTTTTTGGATCTCCCTCCACAACAAATCCAAAGCTGCCTGTATCTCAAATCTATCAACTTGGGTCATAGTAATGGGATACTTCTTCACTTTCACTGGTTGTTCAAGATGTGTCTCCGCCATCTTCATTACTCGCGCCACCAGATTGCCGAGTCCATTGACAAGATTGGCGGTGTACCACTCGTCCATACGTTCCCACGTTAAGTCAGTGTCCTCAAACGGATGCACATGGCGTAATAAAATATAACGAGTGGCATCGGTACCATACCGAGATACCATCTCGTAAGGAGAAATCACATTGCCAAGCGACTTGCTCATCTTCTGACCACCGCTATTTATGAACCCGTGATACCAAACCTGCTTGGTGGCGGGTACACCAGCACTTTTAAGTATCGCCTGCCACATGATGGATTGGAAACGAACCTGATCTTTTCCAGCCAACTGAAGTGTCTGCCCTTCTGCCCAAAACTTCTTAAAGTCACCACCTTCTTCTGGCCAACCAAGTGTAGAGATGTAGTTGGTGAGCGCATCAAACCAGACGTACATGACTTGGTCCTCATCACCCGGAACAGGAATCCCCCAATCAAGGCGACTTTTCTCGCGAGAAATACTGAAGTCTTCCAAACCTTTTTTCACAAAATCCAGCGCCCACTCCCGTTGCCAATCCGGTACTACGGAAACCGGATCATTCAAATACTCCTCCAAGTAACTTTGATACTTGGAAAGCGCGAAGAAATAATTTTCTTCCTCGATCATAACCGGCTCCATATTTGGATGGTTCGGACACTTGCCATCAACTAGATCGCTATCACGCAAAAACATTTCATCCCCGACACAATAAAGACCGCTGTATTTCTTTTTGTAGATATCGCCACTATCAGCGCACTTCTTCCAAATCGCTTGTGCCGCGGCTCTATGATCAGCGTCGGTAGTACGAATGAATTTGTCAAAAGAAAGGTTGAGTGACTCCTTTAGCTTCCCGAATTCAGCGGCGTAGTGATCAACGTACGCCTGCCGATCTTGCCCTGAATCATCGGCTTTACCAGCAATTTTTTGTCCGTGCTCGTCAGTGCCGGTATTGAAAAAGACCTCATGACCCAAAAGTCGCCAGTAACGGGCTAAGGCGTCGGCCGCTACTATTTCATAAGCAAAACCAACGTGTGGATCGGCGTTGACGTATGGAAGCGTGGTGGTTATATAGCGAACGATCTTGTCTGACATACTGCAAAACTGTACCACAGCCTATAAAAAAGAGAATCGCCGACGGGTCGGCGATCTCGTCGGCGGGTGGTTATGGCGACTTTTCTAGTTTTCTCCCAATCTCTTTCTCCCCTTCAAGAAAAAGATCAAAGGCC
>CAZSDR010000106.1:0-1946 GCA_964605695.1 uncultured Candidatus Saccharibacteria bacterium
CGAAGCGAAGCTTCGGCGGCGCCACATGTACTCCTTGGTAGCGTATTATTGCTTTGTGCAGCGCTCGGGGCCCTGCGTCTTTTGTGGGCCGAAACTACTTTTGTAGACTCACCTCATGAATCACAAGTTGGTCAAAACATTACGATTGAGGGGGTGGTAGTGCGTGAGCCTGATACGCGCGAACGCTCAACACAGTTATTTGTTGATACGGATGAAGAAATTATTTTGGTGCGTGCCGATCGGTATATAGGAGTTGAATATGGAGACCGTATACGTGCTACTGGGCGGCTGGAAGCTCCTTCCGTCTTTGAGACTGATCTGGGAAGAGTCTTTAATTATCCAGGCTACCTCAAAGCTCAAGGAGTCGTACACGTGATGTCTTTTGCCGAAATAAAGGTGGTGGACAGGAAAGAGGGAAATTGGTTTGTCACAGTACTCTTTTCTTTCAAGCAGCAATTTATGGAACGTCTGGAGAGTGTATTGCCCGAACCTCATGTGGGTTTAGCCGAAGGCCTTCTTCTGGGTGTTAAAACTGGTCTTGGCGAGACACTTGAGGCGGCTTTTCGTTCGACTGGTATTATCCATATCGTGGTACTTTCTGGATACAACGTGATGATTGTCATTACGTTCGTTCTTTATGGATTAGCATTCATTCTGCCGTTTCGCGGGCGGCTATTAGTTGGTCTGTCGGCGATCGTATGCTTCGCTCTTTTGGTTGGTCTGTCGGCCACAGTGGTGCGCGCCAGTGTGATGGCGGGCTTGCTGTTGACTGCTAAATTGATTGGACGCACGTACGTTGTTTTGCGTGGGTTGGCGTTGGCTGGAGTCATCATGCTTGTTTTCAATCCCTACCTGATCGCCTATGATGTTGGTTTCCAACTTTCCTTCATGGCCACCCTCGGTTTGATTATGTTATCGCCCTGGATAGAAGCTCGCTTAGTACGGATTCCCAATAATTTTTTGAAAACCAGAGAATTTCTCACTGCCACGGTGGCCACCCAGCTTTTTATAACACCCTTACTTTTGTATCAGATTGGCGAGTTTTCTGTCGTGGCTGTCATAGTCAACGTGCTGGTCTTACCGATGGTACCAGTGGCGATGTTACTCACTTTCCTGACGGGAATGATCGCTTTCGTTTCCTCTTCATTAGCTGCACTGATTGCCTATCCGACGTACCTTTCGCTTGCTTACATCATCACCTTAGCCGAAGGTTTCGCCGCTCTGCCTTTCGCTTCTTACGTGGTACCAGCTTTTCCATTTTGGATTGTCCCGGTCTGTTATCTTTTTATGGGTTATCTGGTTTGGCGTATGTATGACCCAGCTCTTGGTGGAATTTATGGTGATTTGGCGGAGGGATGGATTGATGGTGTCACAGAAAAAGACGGCGTAAGTACAAGCATAACTAATACGGTTTCAGGCTGGATCATTGAAGAAGAAGAGACAGTGAGGGCGCGGCTAACGCCGCGCCCTCAACCGCAGAACGAAATTCCGATATTCTTTCGCTAAATGCGTTTTGCTACCACTTCCCAATTCAGGTTTTTGAAAAAGGCTTCTACGTATTTCGCTTTGTCGGCCGGTAGGTAATCGCGCATATATGAGTGTTCCCACATATCAAGTGCGAGGATAATTTCTGTGTCAGGCAGTTGACCAAGGTGTTGTTCATCTACCCAACCAATGAGGAGCCTTTGTTCCTTGCGGTCGAAATACAACATGGCCCAGCCAATGCCTCGAGTCATGGCCGTGGCTTTGAATTGCTTTAAGAAGTCGTCCCATGAACCCCACAGATACGCACAGCTTTTATACAACTCGGAATCTTCACTGATGGCTTTTGCGCCACCTTCAAATTGCGCGAAGTACGCCTCGTGGTTTTTCATTCCACCGAACTCGAAGCCGAGGCGTCTTTGTATTTCCGCAAGTGCGTAGGCATTCTGTTCAGAATCCTTCTT
>CAZSDR010000107.1:0-1795 GCA_964605695.1 uncultured Candidatus Saccharibacteria bacterium
TTTAAAACTATCCTCGTAGGTCGCCAGTGATTTTCGGTAATCCACGATGGCATCATCCCACTCACCCAGTTTTTCAAAAATCATTCCAGATAAGTATAGGGCAAAGGCATCAGTGCCGTATTGGTTTTTTCCACGCTCTTCGTATCGGCTATTGATCTCTGCCAGTTTGTTATTGATTTTAACGGCTTCGATGCGAGCTTCTTTATAACTGCCTTCTTCTAAAAATGACAAAGCCAGCATGGTATGAATATGCACGACTTCATAATCTTCCCCGGCATATTCAGTCGCAGAATCATTGTAGATAAAAGACGCTGCAACCTTAGAAATACTGACGGTGTAGAGTTCGTCGGCAGCTTTATCGGCTTGAAGAAAAGCTTTACGCGCTTCTTTAACATCACCTTTACGATCTAAAATCATAGCACGCTCAAGGTGATAAAGAAGACGATTGCGTGTCTGCTCTTTTAATTCAGATTTTTCAATTTCTTCGAGAGCTTTGCTATATTGCTCAGTACGATAATAATTATCGATCTGTGCTACTTGCTCATTGTAAGAAGCACAACCGACCATAAAGAACAGAATGGCAAAGAGGAATCGCATACCGGAAAGCCCAAGTCTTACCAAGAAGATCCTGATTTATTGAATCGTTTTTTGATAAGATTCTTACCACTCCAAACTATTTCAGCAGAACTTAGGTCCGTAAGGGTCATGTTTACTTGGTAGTGAACAGACTTCAAACCTTTTTGCGTATGGACACTACTTGAAATAGCTCCACCCAAAAAGTAATCTGCGCCGGTTTGACCACCTTCTTTTTTAGCTGTGCTTTCACGAACTTGGCCACTGTTTTGGTATTTCACTTCATCTAAAATGGCTTTACGACGCTCTTTATTGACGAAGCGAACACGACCAGAATTGATCAACTCGTCTTGAATATATTCAGTCAGAGTTTTCCAATCAATATGTTCGTCCGTTCTGTTTTCCACATCATCGACAACGACGACTGGTTGCCGGCCACCGTTTTTGCGCTTGTAACTTTCAAGCCATGGTTTCGCCAACATTTCGTTGATCAAGACTTCAGCGGTTTTTTTGTAGTCAGAATCATTCCATTTATCGTCGACGATTTCTCGGCTGCTAGGATCAACGTACTCACCTTCGAAGCGATCCGTACAAGACGCCATGGTAAAAACCGCAAAAACACTCAAAAATTTCAATAAAGCAGAACTCATAAAGCCCTCCGTTCCATCCAGAAAAAGTTCCTCGTTCATTCTATGAGTGCATCTATCCTACCTGATTCTGGTGAAAATTGAATCTAATCATTTAAATATGTTAAACTATTAGAAAAAGGACAGTCCAAATGCGCCATCTATACATAGCTACTTTTTCAATGGTCCTTATGGCCCAGGCCATTCCGGCTGAAGCCCGACGCCTTTTTATTAATGGTATTGAAGCCAGCAATCTAAGACAACTTGACCTTAAACGAGTCGATTTACAGATCCATGAAAATGGAGACATTTACATTACGGCACCGCACTATCAATTGACGACTACGGAACAGTTCATTCCTCTTCACGAATATATGCTCTCTAAACCAAATGCTCAGCTACCAGAGGTGCGTAGCCAGGGTCCAAATATTCCCCCTTTGCACCAAGCCCCTGGCCCCATCCCGCGTGGCCATGATATAAAATCCTCACAAGCAACCCCTCCAACGGGTCTGATTCCGAAAACCGAGGATCCGCAAGAGAGCCATGAGCCGATCATCAAATGAGATAAACTTGTCTATTTCACTCCAAGAAGACCT
>CAZSDR010000108.1:0-1788 GCA_964605695.1 uncultured Candidatus Saccharibacteria bacterium
ATATTACGGCGGATGAACTCGACAGCGAGTGGGTGGCTATCCGTATCCGTGACAACGGGCCGGGTATTCCGCCTGAGCTAAGCGAAAACCTGTTTCATCCTTTTGCCACATTTGGCAAAAGCAAAGGCACAGGCCTGGGACTCTACATAGCCAAAGAAATTATCAGTGAGCACGGCGGCACCATAGAACTCGATCCAACGCCGCCCGGCGCCTGCTTTGTGATTCGCCTGAAACAAGAAAAATAAAAAAAGGGAAGCCCCAGGGCCAATGGCGTTTCCTTAAGAAAAGCAGCCAAGAGATGCCCAGACGAAAGTCTGGGCATTTTTTTAGCATCATGAATTGATTGAAAAAAATCACGGGTCCCGTACTGAAGTTAGTTCCAATAACAAACTCTAACTTCGGGAGCCGTGATGCGAAATATGACAGACTTTATAAGTGAGTTGCGCTGCACGTTAAAGAGAAATTTTGCGGTCTACGATGCTGTCTGGATATCGCGGATGAGGAAATTTGATTCGGAACTTATGTTTTATGCCATTACCGCGCTTTGCCTAGACAGGACTTCTACGAATCTTCGACTTTTGTATGACCATCTTCAAGCAGCTGAAGTTTTATCTTCAAAAAAATTTTCGGCATCGGCATTTTCAAAGGCCCGATGCCGACTACCCTTCGAGCTATTTGTTGATCTTTCTCAGTGGGTTTATAGCTTTCACTCAATACCGACGGATCAGAAATGGTTGGGGATGAACGTCTTCGCGTTGGATGGGACAATTTTAGACCTTCCACATGAACTCGAGAAAGACGGTTTTGAGTGCTTTAATGATGATGAATCGGACTCTCCTCAGGCTTTAGCTTCTGTGCTCTACGATTTACAAAAGGGGATGGTATATGATGCAATATTTAGTCAGCACTACGACGAAAGAGCAAATGCAAAAATTCTCCTGAAAAGCCTTCCAGAAGACAGTTTGCTGATCTGTGACAGAGGTTACAATAGTTTTGATTTTTTCTACGACGCGGAAAATGAGGGTGTTAAAGTTTTACTTAGAATGCCAGAAGCACAGGCTCCCGTTGAGCTTCGTAGCTTTATAAAATCTGACGAAGTCGACTCCCTAGTAACAATGACCTTAAGCAAACCTTCCGAAAGAAAGTTAATTCGAAGAGGCTATACCCCTCGGCCCATAACGGTTAGAGCTATAAAATATTATATCGATGGTCAGCGTTACGTCGCAGTAACTTCGTTACTTACTGACGAGATTCCAGCTTCTATCTTAGCGTCTTTGTATTGGTGTAGGTGGGATATTGAGGAATGCTTTAAGCTTGTTAAAGAGAAGCTTGGCCTCGAAAATTTCCGCTCGAAACATATTCAAGGAATTCTTCAGGAGTTCTGGGCGATACAATTTCTACAAAACTGCGCCCGGGCCATTTCAATTTGTGCGTCTAATTTCAAATCCAAGCTTAAGGATCGTGTAGAAATTTCGATGTTTGGGATATGCAAACTGCTTAAGACTCATTTTATGAAGCTTCTAAATGAATCCCGAGATGACCTTGTGGACCGGATTGAGCGAATTGAGGAAGCTTTGACGAAGATAACTTATCGATTCCGCGGAGGCCGAAGTTACCCCCGACGGCTGAGGTCAAACCCATAAGGAAAAGGCGTTTCCCGTTAAGGAAACGCCATTGGCCCCAGGGCCTCCCTCTTTGCGTATATGATCAGTGACCAGTCGCTTGATGCTCGTGGATGACAACTTCAGCGTCGATCGCTTCGTCATCTTCCAATTGATACGTCACAGC
>CAZSDR010000109.1:0-1552 GCA_964605695.1 uncultured Candidatus Saccharibacteria bacterium
AACATGAAGGCTATCGCAATTGTAACGCCCAAACCCATCATCACGACACGAAAGGTATCTGAACCTGTAAAAAATCGCTGACCTTCCTGGCGGCTGGCTGACACAGATGCTTTCTCCTGGAATGCGAACAATGCTGACGGGTGAATAATTAACTCAAGCCAAACGATATGAATTGGAAGATAAAGCAACGGAAACCCTGCTAATGGAATTAGTGCGGCCGTTAGAACAAGCGGAATGTGAGCAAGCAACAAATACTCAAAACTCTTCTTCAAATTAGAGAATAATTGCCGGCCCTCCATGATCGCATTCACAATCGTACTAAAATTGTCGTCTGACAATACGATCGATGAAACCTCCTTCGCGCTTCTTGTGCCTCGCTCCCCCATGGCAATGCCAATATCTGCCGCCTTCAAGGCAGGCACATCATTAACTCCATCACCTGTAACAGCAACGAGCTTGCCGGATTTCTTTAAAGCATTCACAATTGTCAGTTTTTGAAGTGGTGTGCATCGGGCCACGACGCTCAGCTCAGTTAAGTACTTAGGATGCTCATTTAACCAACTCTCCTCAAACTTCTCGGGCTCGTCTTCTGCTGAAGCTGCGACTGGGGAATCTCCTCCGAGACCAACCTCCCGGGCAATAGCTAGTGCCGTTTCCATGTGATCGCCGGTGATCATTAGAATACCAATGTCATTCTCTCGACAGTAAGTAATTGCTTCCACGACTTCTTTTCTAGGAGGATCCTCGAAAGCCAGAAGTCCACAAAATTCAAATTCAGATTGCGGTTCTTTACGTTGATCGAGAACGTCCTGAGTGACATGTTTTTTTGCAGCCGCAAGGACTTTATGTCCCTCACTCGCCCATTGTTTCGTCTTCGCAAGCCATGCACAGCGATTCTGGTCAGTCATAGTGGACTTCGAAATAACCGTCTCTGGCGATCCCTTTAAGCAAGCTATTAGCCTTCCATCACTTTCCCTAACAATAGAAATCTCTTGCTTCCGGTCCTCCGTAAATGGAAAAACTATAAGCCTCTTTTGTTCCGAAATACCTCTTTCAGCAGCAATTTCCCGAATTGCGATATCAACAGGGTCAGACGCAACCGGGTTAGAAGCTACAAGACTTGTGGTTATCAACTCGCTTTCCGACAGGCCTAATACGGGATCGATATGCATTAATTTAAGGCTACCGATAGTAATTGTACCGGTTTTGTCGGTGCATATTTGAGTAACTCTTCCGATATTTTCAACAGAAACAGCTCGGCGAATCAGCGCCTTCTTTTTTGCCAATCTGTAAACTCCGACTCCAAGATAAAAAGTAAACACAACGGGAAACTCTTCAGGTATCGCTGCAACAGCTAAAGTTGCGGCACTTAGAATCGCGTCGAGCCATCCGTGCCCCTGGTATATTCGGACACTTGCTAAAGCGACGCAAAATATTCCTGCACCAACAATAAGTATCTGGACAAGGTTTGTTATTGATTTTTGAAGCGGAGTTCGTTCATGAGGCATACGGGCTACGGACTGTACAATCTCACCATAAGCAGTTCGGGTTC